>NZ_VWWG01000166.1:0-13626 GCF_011753085.1 Burkholderia sp. Tr-862 | reverse complement strand
CACGCTCGCGGCCACCCACCGGGTCGGCTGGAAGCTGCTCGCGCGCACCGGCCTGACCACGCGGGAGCTGGTCGACTGGCTCGCGACCGAGCCGGCCGAGCCGTTCGACGTGGCCGTGACCTCGCTCGGCGTCAACGACGTGACGGGCGGCGTGCCGCCGGCCCGCTGGCAGGCGCAGCAGGCCGAACTCGTGCGGCTGCTCGCCGCGCGCTTCCAGGTCGGGCACGTGATCCTGTCGGCGGTGCCACCGATGGAGCGCTTTCCGGCGCTGCCGCAGCCGCTCGCGTGGTATCTCGGGCTGCGCGCGAAGCGGCTCAATGCCGCCCTCGCCGACTGGGCCGCGACCCAGCCGAACTGCACGTTCCTGCGCGTCGCGCTGCCGCTCGAACGCCACCTGATGGCCGCCGACGGCTTTCATCCGGGCGCGGCCGCCTGCGCCACGTGGGCCGCGCAAGTGGCCGACGCCGTGCCGCGGCATCGGGCGCCGGATCACGCGGCGCGCTGACGGGCTGCCGGCCGGCCCCATGCCGCCGACGGCACGGCCAATCGCTCGCGATACCTTCGGGTGCCGCGCCAAACGCCAGCTGCGACCGCGCATGCGCCGCCTCCTCCCGTGCATTTTGCCGAAGGCGTCGATGCATGCCGCCGCGCCATGCCAAAATAGCCGGTCGTCCTCGCGCCTCCACGGCGCGCCATCCTTTCGTTTCGTACGCAGCCAGGGATTGCCATGTCGTCATTGCTCAGGATTGGTTTGATGGGTTTCGGTTTCGCCGGCGCGACGTTCCACGCGCCCGTGATCGCCGCGAGCGGCCGCACCGAGGTCGCCGCGATCGCGACGGGGCAGCCCGATCGCGCACGCGCCGCGTATCCGGGCGCGCGCATCGTCCCCGATCTCGATACGCTGCTCGGCCTCGACGACATCGACTGCGTGGTGATCGCCACGCCGAACGACACCCACTTCACGCTCGCGCGCCAGGTGCTCGAAGCCGGCCGTCACGTCGTCGTCGACAAGCCGGTCACGCTCACCGCCGACGAGGCGCTCGCGCTCGCGCGGCTCGCGAACGCGCGCAGCCGCCTGTTCGCGCCGTTCCACAACCGCCGCTGGGACGGCGACTTCCTCACCGTGCGCCGCATCGTCGAATCCGGCGAACTCGGCCGACTGACGTATTTCGCGTCGCACTTCGACCGTTTCCGGCCGACCCCGCGCACGCGCTGGCGCGAGGAGCCCGCACGCGGCGGCGGCCTGCTGCTCGACCTCGGCCCGCACCTGATCGACCAGGCGCTCGCGCTGTTCGGGCTGCCGGAAACGGTCAGCGCGACGGTCAAGACGCGCCGCGACAACGGCACGGCGCCCGATTTCGTGCATCTGCTGCTCGGCTATCCGGACAAGGACATCGCGCTGCACGCGAGCGCGCTGTCGGCGATCGAGCCCGCGCGCTTCACGCTGCACGGCACGCGCGGCAGCTACCAGAAGTTCGGGCTCGATACGCAGGAAGACCAGTTGAAGGCCGGCCTCACGCCAGACCACGTCGAGTTCGGCGGCGGCAACCCGCCCGGCGTGCTGCGCACGCTCGAAGGCGAGGTCGAGGTCGAGCGGCCGGTGCCGACGCTCGACGGCCAGTATGCGGAGTTCTATCGCGCGCTCGCCGCATCGGTCCACGACGGCGCACCGTTCCCGGTCACGCCGCAGGACGCGGTCGACGTGATGACGATCATCGAGCTCGCCGCGCAGAGCGAGCACGAAGGCCGTCGGGTACCATTCGTGCGCCGCACGGTCTGACGGCCGCCGGCCGGGTCAGTGCCGATCCGGCCGCAGCCGCCATTGCGCGCATCCCGCGCCATTTCGCGCCGCGCCGAACGCCGGCAGCGGCCATGCGTCAGCCCCCATGGCGCCGCTGCCCCGAACATTCCGTTACAAATGGTGCGGGAACGAAAGTCAGCGGTCGTCCGGTCTGACGCGTTTCTCAAAAAGTCGATCCGACTCCAAACCGTCAGGAGAATGTGATGCAACGGTTGATTCGCGCAGCGGCATGCTGCGTCCTGGTTTCCTCGCTCGCCGCGTGTGTCGTGCAGCCGCAGCGGCCGGTCCGGCAGGCGCCGCCGCCTGCCCCGCGACCGAATCCGCAGGTCGTCGCGAACGACCGCATGCAGGAGGTCCAGGGCCGGATCGACAACCTGCACCGGCGGATCGACACGCGCGTCAATGGTGGCTACTACCCGCCGCCGTACGGCGCGCAGCTGCACCATCGCCTCGACGTGATCCGCCAGGAAGCGAACGACATGTCGACCCAGCACAATGGCGGCCTGTCCGGCGACGAGCAGCGCGTGCTGAATCAGGAACTCGACACGGCCGCGCGCGCGATCGGCGAGTGACGCCGGCGCCCGCCGGTGCCGGCAAAAGCGGCGGCGCCCCACGCCGCCGCTTGTCGCGAAGCGACATTCTTTTGCTCAAATTGACAATGCCCACCCGCTCGCGTACAGTCGCCCGCACGCGTCGGGAGAGCGTGTGACCGCGTAGCTAGCAACGCCGGTCGCGCCGCCGAAGGGGCACACCCGCAAACTCTCAGGCAAAAGGACCGACCGCGTCGGGGAATCCCGTCCGCGCATTGCGCGGGCCGCACTCCCCGCACTCTGGAGAGCGGCAGTAGCCCGTTGCGCCCATGCGGCGCGGGGCAAGCTGCCCACCGAAGGGGCGCGCGTTCGCAGGCTCACGGCCGCAACGCAATCTCTCAGGTATCGAGGACAGAGGGGCATGTACCGGATCGCTCGCAGGCTCACGGCCGCGGCGGTCGGCACATGGCCGTTCTGACCCGCGCGCAAGCGCCTTGCCTGAGGCCTCGATGACTGCACTGAATCACACCCCGCTCAACGCCGCGCATCGCGCGCTCAATGCCCGCATGGTCGACTTCGGCGGCTGGGACATGCCCGTCAATTACGGCTCGCAGATCGAAGAACACGAAGCCGTGCGCACCGACGCCGGCATGTTCGACGTGTCGCACATGTGCGTCGTCGATTTCACCGGCAGCCGCGTGCGCGCGTTCTTCGAGCACGCGATCGCGAACAACGTCGGCAAGCTCAAGACCCCCGGCAAGGCGCTCTACTCGTGCCTGCTCAATCCGCAGGGCGGCGTCATCGACGACCTGATCGTCTATTACTTCACCGAAGACTTCTTCCGCGTCGTCGTCAACGCCGGCACGGCCGAGAAGGACATCGCGTGGTTCAACCAGCTCAACGAACAAGGCGGCTACGGCCTGACCATCGCGCCGCGCCGCGATTTCGCGATCGTCGCCGTGCAGGGCCCGAACGCCCGTGAAAAGGTCTGGACGACGGTGCCCGCCGCGCGCGCCGCCACCAGCGAACTGAAGCCGTTCAACGCCGCGCGGGTCGCCGGCACGCCGTTCGGCGAGCTCACCATCGCGCGCACCGGCTACACCGGCGAAGACGGCTTCGAAGTGATCGTCCCGGCCGTGCACGTCGAAGCGCTGTGGACCGCGCTGCAGCAAAACGGCGTGCGCCCGTGCGGGCTCGGCGCGCGCGACACGCTGCGCCTCGAGGCCGGCATGAACCTGTACGGCCAGGACATGGACGAAAACGTGTCCCCGCTCGACGCGGGCCTCGCCTGGACGGTCGACCTGTCGGCACCGCGCGACTTCGTCGGCCGCGCCGCGCTCGAGCGCGACGGCACGCGCGCCGCGTTCGTCGGGCTGATCCTGCAAAAGGAAAACGGCAAGGCGGGCGGCGTGCTGCGCGCACACCAGAAGGTCGTCACGCCGCACGGCGAAGGCGAGATCACGAGCGGCACGTTCTCGCCGTCGATGCAGGAATCGATCGCGTTCGCACGCGTGCCAGCGGCCGTCCACGTCGGCGACACCATACATGTGCAGATTCGAGACAAGCAACTTCCCGCGCGCGTGGTAAAACTGCCGTTCGTGCGCAACGGCAAGGTCCTCGCTGCGTAACGACCGGGGGGCCGCCTCCCGGCAAGCCGGGAAATGGCGCCCGGCGCAACCCCATCCGGCGCGCCCCGGCGGCGCGCCAGCATAACGAACATACCTTTTATCCAGGAGCATCCGATGAGCAACGTCCCGGCCGATCTGAAATACACCGACGAACACGAGTGGATCCGCACCGAAGCCGACGGCACGCTGACGGTCGGCATCACCGATCACGCGCAGAGCACGCTCGGCGACATCGTCTTCCTCGAGCTGCCGGCAGTCGGCAAGTCGGTGAAGGAAGGCGACGCAGTCGGCGTCGTCGAATCGGTGAAGGCGGCATCCGACATCTACTCGCCGGTGTCCGGCGAGATCATCGCCATCAACGAAGAAGCCGCCGACTCGCCGGAAGAAGTGAACAGCGACGCATACGCCGTGTGGCTCTTCAAGATCAAGCTCGCGGACGGCGCATCGACCGACAAGCTGATCGACGCCGCTGCATACAGCAAGCTGATCGACTAATTTTCCTTACCCGAACCGCGCGCGGCCGGCCAGCCGGCCCGCGCGGGACCAGAGTCACGCCATGAAGCTCGAACACCCGGACCGTCTGATGAACCGCACGCCCCTCTCGCTCGCCGCGCTCGAAACGCACGACGCGTTCGCAGAACGCCACATCGGCCCCGATGCCGCCAGCCAGCAGGCCATGCTCGACACGCTCGGCTTCGCGTCGCGCGCCGCCCTGATCGACGCCGTGATCCCGGCCTCGATCCGCCGCGCCGAAACGCTGCCGCTCGGCCCGTTCGCGCAACCGAAGAGCGAGGCCGAAGCCCTCGCCGCGCTGCGTGCCCTCGCGGACAAGAACCAGGTGTTCCGCTCATACATCGGCCAGGGCTATCACGACACGCACACGCCGGCCGTGATCCTGCGCAACGTGCTCGAAAACCCGGCGTGGTACACGGCCTACACGCCGTACCAGCCCGAAATTTCCCAGGGTCGCCTCGAGGCGCTCCTGAACTTCCAGCAGATGGTCGCCGACCTCACGGGCCTCGCGATCTCGAACGCATCGCTGCTGGATGAAGCCACCGCCGCGGCCGAAGCGATGACGCTGTTGCAGCGCACCGGCAAGCCGGCGTCGAACGTGTTCTACGTCGCCGACGACGTGCTGCCGCAGACGCTCGAAGTGATCCGCACGCGCGCGCTGCCGATCGGCATCGAAGTCAAGACGGGCCCGGCAGCCGACGCCGCGCAGGCCAACGCGTTCGGCGTGCTGCTGCAATATCCGGGCGTCAACGGCGACGTGCGCGACTACCGCGCGCTCACCGAAGCGATCCACGCGGCCGGCGGCCATGTCGTCGTCGCGGCCGACCTGCTCGCGCTGACCGTGCTGACGCCGCCCGGCGAATGGGGCGCGGACGTCGCGATCGGCAACACGCAGCGCTTCGGCGTGCCGATGGGCTTCGGCGGCCCGCACGCCGCGTATCTCGCGGTGCGTGACGAATTCAAGCGCCAGATGCCGGGCCGTCTCGTCGGCGTGACCGTCGACGCGCAGGGCAAGCCCGCGCTGCGCCTCGCGCTGCAGACGCGCGAACAGCACATCCGCCGCGAGAAGGCGACGTCGAACGTGTGTACCGCGCAAGCGCTGCTCGCGATCATGGCGAGCATGTACGCGGTCTACCACGGCCCGCACGGCCTGAAGACGATCGCGCTGCGCGTGAACCGCATCGCAGCGCTGTTCGCCGCCGGCGTGAAGCAGCTCGGCTTCGCGCCCGTCAACGACACGTTCTTCGACACGCTGACGATCGACACCGGCGCGCGCACCGCGCAGGTCCACGAATTCGCGAAGGCCGCGCGCATCAACCTGCGCCGCGTGAGCAACACGCAAGTCGGCGTGTCGATCGACGAAACGACGACCCGCGACGACCTCGCCGCTCTCCTCGCCGTGTTCGCGCAGGCCGCGGGCGGCACCGCGCCGTCCGTCGACGCGCTGGACGCGGGCCTCGCCGGCGTCGCCGCATTGCCGGCCGGCCTCGAGCGCACGAGCGCGTACCTGACGCACCACGTGTTCAACCGCCACCATTCCGAGACCGAAATGCTGCGCTACCTGCGCAGCCTGTCGGACAAGGATCTCGCGCTCGACCGCTCGATGATCCCGCTCGGCTCGTGCACGATGAAGCTGAATGCGACGTCGGAAATGCTGCCGGTCACGTGGCCCGAGTTCGGCCGGATCCACCCGTTCGCGCCGGCCGAGCAGACCGTCGGCTACCGCGAGATGATCGACCAGCTCGAGCAGATGCTCGTCGCGGCCACCGGCTACGCGGCCGTGTCGCTGCAGCCGAACGCCGGCTCGCAGGGCGAGTACGCGGGCCTGCTGATCATCCACGCCTACCACGCATCGCGCGGCGAAGCGCATCGCGACGTGTGCCTGATCCCGGCCTCCGCGCACGGCACGAACCCGGCCTCCGCACACATGGCCGGCATGAAGGTCGTGGTCGTCGCATGCGACGCGCAGGGCAACGTCGATATCGCTGATCTCAAGGCGAAGGCCGAGCAGCACGCGAACGACCTCGCGGCGATCATGATCACGTATCCGTCGACGCACGGCGTGTTCGAGCAGAACGTGCGCGAGATCTGCGAGATCGTCCATGCGCACGGCGGCCAGGTGTACGTCGACGGCGCGAACATGAACGCGATGGTCGGCCTGACCGCGCCGGGCCAGTTCGGCGGCGACGTGTCGCACCTGAACCTGCACAAGACGTTCTGCATCCCGCACGGCGGTGGCGGCCCGGGCGTCGGCCCGGTCGCGGTCGGCGCGCACCTCGCGAAATTCCTGCCGAACCAGCGTTCGACCGGCTACACGCGCGAAGAAGACGGCATCGGCGCGGTGTCGGCCGCGCCGTACGGCTCGGCATCGATCCTGCCGATCTCGTGGATGTACATCGCGATGATGGGCGCGAAGAACCTGACCGCCGCCACCGAGATCGCGATCCTCAACGCGAACTACATCGCGAAGCGCCTCGCGCCGCACTACCCGGTGCTGTATTCGGGCCCGGGCGGGCTGGTCGCGCACGAGTGCATTCTCGACCTGCGCCCGATCAAGGAAACGAGCGGCATCAGCGTCGACGACGTCGCGAAGCGCCTGATGGATTACGGCTTCCACGCGCCGACGATGAGCTTCCCGGTGCCGGGCACGCTGATGGTCGAGCCGACCGAATCGGAATCGCAGGAAGAACTCGACCGCTTCATCGCCGCGATGATCGCGATCCGCGAGGAAATCCGAGCAGTCGAGGAAGGCCGCGCCGATCGCGAGGACAACCCGCTGCGTCACGCGCCGCATACGGCCGCCGTCGTCACCGCGAACGAGTGGCCGCACGCGTACTCGCGCGAGCAGGCCGCGTACCCGGTCGCATCGCTCGGCACGAACAAGTACTGGCCGCCGGTCGGCCGTGCGGACAACGCTTACGGCGACCGCAACCTGTTCTGCTCGTGCGTGCCGATGTCGGAATACGCATAACGCCTGCCGCGCGCCGGAGTCCGATCGTGACCACGCCGCACGCAACCGTCGGTTGCGTGCGGTTTTTGCGTTCGTCGCCTGGCCAATCGATTCACGCTTGCCCGCCAATCCGGCTAACATCACACGCGATCCAGCCAATCAAGGAGTTCCGCATGGTGCGTCCGATGTTTCCGGGCCAGGGTGCAACGCAGGAGCGGCCGCGCACGCGCCGCTTCGTGCCGCTGCTCGTCGCGTCGCTGTCGTTCGCTACCGTCGGCCTCGGCACGGCCGGCAGCGCGCGCGCGGCGATGAATTTCTGCGCGGCGCCCGCGTTGCAGGCGAGCGAGACGATCCAGGCCGAGCCGGGTGTGCAGGCGCTGATCCGCAGCGTCGACGCGCGCATCGGCGAGCAGCCGAAGGCGATGCCGCGCGTGCACACCGAGGGCACGCTGCCGCACGAAGGTATCTACGACCAGAGCGCCGACGCGCTGAAGGACATGGAGCTGATGCGCGACGCCGCGCTCGCGTGGCGCGTGACGAATGCGCCGCGCTACCTGCAGCTCGTCGACCGCTTCCTGTCCGCGTGGGTGTCGACCTACCAGCCGAGCTTCAACCCGATCGACGAGACGCGCTTCGACAGCCTGATCGTCGCGTACGACATGACGGCGAGCGCGCTGCCGGTCAAGACGCGCAACGCCACCGCGGCGTTCATCGCGAAGCTGGGCGCCGGCTATGTCGCGCAGATCGACGCGCAGAAGCGCCCGCTCACCGGCACGTGGCGCAACAACTGGCAGAGCCACCGGATCAAGCTGATCGCGCTGTCCGCGTTCACGCTCGGCGACCGCAAGATGATGAACGCCGCGCAGCGGCTGTTCGTCGAGCATCTCGCCGACAACATCGGTCCGGACGGCAAGACCTGGGATTTCGACGAACGCGATGCGCTGCATTACGCGGTGTACGACCTGCAGCCGCTGGTGACGGCCGCGCTTGCCGCGCGCCGCTTCAACCGCAATTGGCTGCGTGAGCGCGGCGCGAACGGCGCGACGCTCGCGGCGGCGCTCGACTGGCTCGTACCGTACGCGCTCGGCGAGAAGACCCACGAGGAATTCGTGAATTCGCCGGTGCCGTTCGACGCGAAGCGCCGCGAAGCCGGCTTGCCGGGCTATACGGGGCAGTGGGACCCGAAAAACGCCACCGAACTCTTTCATCTGGCCGCGCGGCTCGACGGGCGCTATGCCCGTGTCGCGCGGCAGTTATCCGTCATGCCGCCCGCATGGCTGGCCGCGTGCCTGCCATTGCAGGCGCGCTAGCATCATTCTCAAAGCAAGGCAGGTATCAAAATGGCAGTCAGCGTGTTTGACCTCTTCAAGATCGGCATCGGCCCGTCCAGTTCGCATACGGTCGGACCGATGCGCGCGGCGCTGATGTTCGTCCAGGGCCTCGAGCGCGACGGGCTGCTCGACGCGACGGCCACCGTGAAGGTCGAGCTGTACGGCTCGCTCGGCGCGACCGGCAAGGGCCACGGCACCGACCGCGGCGTGATGCTCGGCCTGCTCGGCGACGCGCCCGACACCGTCGATCCCGACACGATCGACGCGCGGCTCGACGACGTCCGCAAGTCGAAGAAGCTCGCGCTGCTCGGCACGCATCCGGTGCCGTTCGTGCTGAAGGAGAACATCGCGTTCTACCGGCAGGCGCTGCCCGAGCATCCGAACGGGATGAAGCTGCGCGCGTCCGCCGCGAACGGCGACGTGCTGGTCGAGCGCACCTACCTGTCGGTCGGCGGCGGCTTCGTCGTGACGGCCGGCGCGCCGAACACGAAGGTGCTGAGCGCGGCCGAGCAGATGACCCACCCGTTCCGCACCGGCGCCGAGCTGCTCGCGCTGACCGAGACGACCGGCAAGTCGATCGCGCGGCTGATGTGGGAAAACGAGCGCGCGTGGCACACCGAGGAAGAGACGCGCGACGGGTTGCTGAAGATCTGGGCCGTGATGCAGTCGTGCGTGTCGCGCGGCTGCGGGATCGGCAACCCGGACGCCGACGGCAACCTGCCCGGCCCGTTCCAGGTCAAGCGCCGCGCGCCGCAGCTGTATCGCGCGCTGACCGGCAACCCGGAACAGGCGCTGCAGGATCCGCTGTCGATGATCGACTGGATCAACCTGTACGCGATCGCCGTCAACGAGGAAAACGCGGCCGGCGGCCGCGTCGTCACCGCGCCGACCAACGGCGCGGCCGGCATCATTCCGGCCGTGCTGCACTACTACACGCGCTTCACGCCGGGCGCGAACGAACAGGGCGTGATCGACTTCCTGCTGACGGCCGCGGCGATCGGCATTCTTTACAAGCTCAACGCGTCGATTTCGGGCGCGGAAGTGGGCTGCCAGGGCGAAGTGGGCGTCGCGTGCTCGATGGCGGCCGGCGCGCTCGCGGCCGTGCTCGGCGGCACGCCGCGCCAGGTCGAGAACGCGGCCGAGATCGGGATGGAGCACAACCTCGGCCTCACCTGCGACCCGGTCGGCGGGATGGTGCAGATCCCGTGCATCGAGCGCAACGCGATGGCGTCGGTGAAGGCCGTCAACGCGGCGCGCATGGCGCTGCGCGGCGACGGCTCGCACTACGTGTCGCTCGACTCGGTGATCAAGACGATGCGCGAGACGGGCGCCGACATGAAGACGAAGTACAAGGAAACCTCGCGCGGCGGCCTGGCGGTGAATATCGTCGAGTGTTGATGCTGTGAGGTCCGCGAGCGTGTGCTGCATCACGGCGGCTCACGCTCGCTCCATGCGTTTCCTGGTCGCTCCTTTCGCGTTCCGGCACTTTTCAGCGCCCCGCCAACGGGCGTAAGCTGTACGTCCCGCTACCCAGGGAGACGGCAGCCCATGTCGCATTCCAAGGATCTCGAGCAGAGCGCCACCACCGGCGCGCGACTGCTCGTCGATGCGTTGCTCGCCAATCACGTCGAACGCGCGTTCTGCGTGCCGGGCGAGAGCTTCCTCGCCGTACTCGATGCGCTCGCGGACCACACCGCGCGCATCCAGACGGTCGTCTGCCGCCACGAGGCGGCCGCCGCGAACATGGCGGAGGCGGTCGGCAAGCTGACCGGCCGCCCCGGCATCGCGTTCGTCACGCGCGGGCCCGGCGCGACCCACGCGTCGATCGGCGTGCACACCGCGTTCCAGGATTCGACGCCGATGATCCTGTTCGTCGGCCAGTGCGCGCGCGAGCACCTCGATCGCGAAGCCTTCCAGGAAATCGACTACCGGCGGATGTTCGGCCAGATGGCGAAATGGGTCGCGCAGATCGACGACCCGCGCCGCATTCCCGAATACCTGAGCCATGCGTTCCACGTCGCGACCGCCGGTCGCCCGGGCCCCGTCGTGCTCGCGCTGCCGGAGGACGTGCTGTCCGAAGCGTGCGCGCCGCAGCCGGTCGTGCCGGCCGCGAAACGCGTCGCGGCATCGCCGTCGGCTGCGCAGCTCGACGAGCTGCGCGAACGGCTCGCGCGCGCGGAACGGCCGTTCGCGATTGTCGGCGGCAGCGGCTGGACGCCCGACGCATGCGCGAACCTGCGCACCTTCGTCGAGCGCTGGCAGCTGCCGGTCGCGTGCGCGTTCCGCTTCCAGGACACCTTCGACAACGCGCACCCGAACTACGCGGGCGACGTCGGCCTCGGGATCAATCCCGCGCTCGGCAAGCGGATTCGCGACGCCGACCTGCTGCTGGTGCTCGGCCCGCGCCTCGGCGAAGCGACGACGGGCGGCTACACGCTGCTCGACATCCCGAAGACGCGCCAGACGCTGATCCACGTGCACCAGGGCGTGGACGAACTCGGCCGCGTGTATGCGGCCGACCTGCCGATCGTGTCGGGGATGCCGGAGATCGCGGCGCCGCTCGCCGCGCTCGAACCGCCGGCGCACCCCGCATGGGCCGGCACGGCCGCCGACGCGCACCGCGCGTACCGCGAATGGCATGCGCCGCTGCCGATGCCCGGCGACGTCCAGCTCGGCGACGTGATGGTGCAGTTGCGCGAGCGCCTGCCGCACGACGCGATCCTGACCAACGGCGCCGGCAACTACGCGATCTGGCTGCATCGCCACTTCGCGTACCGGCACTTCCGCTCGCAGCTCGCGCCGACCAGCGGCGCGATGGGTTACGGGCTGCCCGCCGCGCTCGCCGCCAAGTCGCTGTATCCGGCGCGGGCCGTCGTCGCGCTCGCCGGCGACGGCTGCTTCATGATGGCCGGCAACGAACTCGCGACCGCGATGCAGTACGGGCTGAACATCGTCGCGATCGTCGTCAACAACGGGCATTTCGGTACGATCCGCATGCATCAGGAGCGCAACTATCCGGGGCGCGTCCACGGCACGGGGCTCACGAACCCCGATTTCGCCGCGTATGCGCGCGCGTTCGGCGCGCACGGCGAGACGGTCGAGCGCACCGCCGACTTCGCGCCGGCACTGGAGCGCGCGCTGACCTGCGGGCTGCCGGCGCTGATCGAGATCCGCATTCCGCAGGACGCCAGCACGCCGGCCGCGACGCTCGAGCAGATCCGCGAGCAGGGCCGCCGGGCGCGCGGCGCATGATCATGGGTATGCACGCCGCACCGGCCAGTCTCGCGTTGTCGCACGACGACGCGCTCGTCCTCCCCGGCACGCTGCTCGCGCCAGACGGTACGCTCGTCGCGCCGTACGATGTCGAGCACGGCAGCGATCGCGCGGAAGGCTGCGTGCCGGCCGCGGCGGCGCTCGGCCTGCTGCATGCCGTTCATCGGCCGTTCCGGCGCGATTACGGCCGTACGTCGGAGGTGCACGTGATCAACGGAATGGGTGTCGCACTCGGCGACTCGGTGATCGGGCTGACCGCGCTCGCCGCGCTGCGCACGATGCATCCGGGCGTGCGCTTCACGCTGTACCGGCCGGCCCGCGCACCGCGCTACGTCGAAGCGCTGTATGCGCTCGCGGCCGACGTCGTCGCACCGTCACGTGCGCTGCCGTACGCCGTCGACGCGCTGCCCGCGCACGCGCCGTGCATCGATCTCGGCAATCACCTGTACTGGCCCGCGTTCGCGCGGCAGCCGATGATCGACTTCTTCCTCGACGCGCTCGGTGTGGATCCGGCCACGGTGCCGGCCGTCGCGAAGCGCAATCGCTGGCTCGCGCGGCTGCGGCTGCCTGCGCTACCGGCCGAATCGCAGCGGCCGTACGTCCTGTTTTGCCCGACGGCGAGCACCGCGGTGCGCAGCGTGCCGCCCGCGCTGCGCGCGGCATTCGTGGAGCGGCTCGCGCAGCGTTACGGGCTGCCGGTGGTCGGGTTCGGCCCGGTCGCGCATCCCGCCTACGTCGACGTGAGCCGCGACGCGCCCGACACCGCGCACTTCATTGCCTGGGTCAAGGGTGCGAGCGTGCTGTTCGCGCCCGACACGGCCGCGCTGCATGTCGCCGACGGCTTCGACGTGCCGACGCTCGGTTGTTTCACGACGATCGGGCCGGCGCTGCGCGTGCGCGACTATCCGCACTGCGTGCCGGTCGAGCTCGACGTGCCGGCCGCATTGCGCGGGCTGCATCGCAGCGAGCGGCCGGAGGATCTGATGGCGGTCGAAGCCGCGTACCGCGCGATCGACTGGGATGCGTTGCCGTGGCCGGCGCCGCGCGAAGCGGCCGCTGGGGCCGCCGCGGCCGAATAGAACAACGGAAGTCGCCCGAAAGATCGAACCTTCAGCGGCCTCCACACGCCGCCGCCACGCTCACCCGGCTCACCCGGCCGCGACCATCACGGCACGCTCGCGCAGCGTCTCCGACGGCCGCTTGCCGAACAGCCGCCGGTAGTCGGTCGCGAACTGGCTCAGGTGCCAGAAGCCCCACGCCTCCGCGACGTCCTGCACCGAACCGGCCGCCCGCCCGCACAGGTCGCGCCGCGCGCCGTTCAGCCGCAGCGTGCGCAGGTAGGTCGCGGGCGCCATGCCGAGCACGTCCTGGAAGCAGTACTGCAGCGTGCGCCGGCTCACGTGCAACTGCTCGCACAGCTCGGGCACGCCGACCGGGCGCGTGCGGTGCGCCAGCACGTACTCGCGTGCCTGCTCGACGATCCAGCGCCGTGTCGACGGCGCGCCGCCCGCGCCGTCATCCGCCGGTTGCGCGCACGCGTCGAACAGCGCGCCCAGCACCTCGGCCTGCAGGTCGTCGCGCTGCGCGTCGGGCAGCGGGA
>NZ_VWWG01000165.1:0-13970 GCF_011753085.1 Burkholderia sp. Tr-862 | reverse complement strand
TTTAGCGGGTGAACACTGTCAACCTATTCCAGGACTTGACACGGCGCCGTTTTCATCGTTGTAGGAATGTCGCCTGGAGTCGTGGGGCACTGCTCGATCAAGCGGCTGAATATCCGCGTTTTCTGGAATAGAGTCCGTTGCCAGTTGTGCTGACGACGATTGTGCCGGTCCGAGTCTTACCGGCCTCCGGGACAGGGCACAATCCACGTGCTTCCCAAGCCTGTTGCGATGTGATCGTGGTTGGCAAGTAAATCATCCGGCCCACGCCCGGTTTGTCCGGCAGAATGGTCGATCGCAGCGGACGGAGCGATCCGTCAAATTGTGTCGATCGAGGACACTGACAGTTTGTCATCGGTCGGACACAAAGTTGCTTTTTGCTGTTCGAGTTCTGATCGGGTGCGCGCCGAGTGTTCAAATGTACCCGTCCGATTTAGTATGCGGAAACCACGCCCCGCGCGACGGGCGCGGCTCATTTTTCGCCGAGGAGACCATGCATCGTCGTACGGCGGCCCCCTACGTCATCGTGGCGGTTGGCATTGTGATCGCCTGCGCACTGATGGGCCTGTGCGTGCTGCAGCTATTTCAGAGCCGGAACGACGCACTGGAGCGCGCAAGCGAAACCTCGCGCAATCTCGGCCTGATCGCTGAGCGCGACATCGAGCGCAACTTCGAGCTCTACGACCTGTCGTTGCAGGCGGTGATTCAAGGTCTGCAACGGCCTGATGTGATGTCGGCAGCGCCGGCGCTGCGGCGCGGCGTGCTGTTCGATCATGCCATGAGTGCGCCCTTCATTGGTTCGCAACTGGTACTCGACGCGAACGGCGATATCGTTCTGGATTCGGCCAACGACGTGCCCCGCAAGGGCAATTTCGCCGATCGCAAATACTTCACCGTGCATCGCGATAATCCCGACGTTGGACTCTATGTGAGCGATCCGTTCGTGTCGCGCTTGCGCGCTGGCATGCTCTGCATTGTGCTGTCTCGGCGCATCTCGAACCCGGACGGATCGTTCGGCGGCGTCGCGCTGATTGCGATCAATCTCGAGTACTTCCACCACCTGTTTGCGGGCCTGTCGCTGGGGCAGCACGGTTCGATGTCGCTGATCGGCAAGGACGGCATCATGGTGATGCGTCAACCGTACAACGTCAGCATCGTCGGTCGCGATATCAGCAAGGCTACGACCTTTCGACGATTTCAGCGTGCGTCGGAGGGCGTGTTCTCGGAAACGGCTTCAATCGACGGTGTACGTCGCCTCTACTATTTCAAGCACCTGCCGAAGTTGCCGCTCATCATCATGGTTGCAGAAGGCGAGCAGGACGTTTATGCCGCATGGCGGCACCGCGCAGTGACGATCGGCGCATTGGTGGCGACGTTCGGCGTCGCGTTCATCGCGCTGTCTTTCCTGCTCAGCGGGCAACTGCGCCGCCGGATGCGGGCCGAGTCCGAACTGGTGCTGCTGGCACGTACCGACGGGCTCACCGGCCTGAACAATCGCCGCAGTTTCGGGGAGGTTCTGGATCGGGAATGGCGTCGCGCCAGGCGGACGCATTCCGTCTTCTCGCTGCTGTTCGTCGACGTCGATCGCTTCAAGGCTTACAACGACACCTACGGGCATCAGGCCGGGGACGACGCGCTGGCGGCGGTCGCCCGCTGCATCGGCGAAAACATCCGCCGGCCGGTCGATACCGCGGCCCGCTACGGCGGGGAGGAATTCGTCGTGCTGCTTCCCGATACGCCACCGGCCGGCGCTGCGCAGATCGCCGAGCGGATTCGCGCGGCAATCGACGAACTGGCACTCGAACATGCCGGCAGCGAGTATGGGCGTGTCACGGCCAGTATTGGCCTCGCCAGCTGGACGCCGGAGCAGGACGATGATGCCGGCGCGGTGATCAAGGCGGCCGACGAGGCGCTGTACTATGCGAAGACAATCGGCCGGAACAGGGTTGCCGCCTTGCAGCCCTTGGACTGACGGGGATTGTCGGTTTGCCGCTCCGAGAACGCGAAAGCCCGCTGAAGGCGGGCTTTTTTACGTGCTACAAATTTGCTACAGCATAGGGGCGGGAGTCTTGCAGGATAAGCCTCGCGCTTACCACGCCTACAAATTAATCAAAAACCGATGCCAGCCACCTGGGGATCCAGTTGGCAATCGACGCGCACTGACCAAGGCATGGCCTTGGTGTCCGCTTGGACACATCATGCCGAATTTCTCGACTTCCGGACCGGACTATTTCTTGCCTCAGGGGCGGGGACAGTGGCCGCGCAGGGTTTGGTATCCGCGCGCCATCCGATAACGCACGCAGGTGCTGCTCCATCCTCGGAGTGACGTCTGCAGGTTATCGTCGGGGCCCTTTCATGGCTTCCGACTCCATGGCGGCATTCCACTCTTCATTCGCCTCGATGGGATCCATCTCATCGTCAATCGATGCCGTTGCACGTTCGGCGGCGGCTCGAGCTTCGTCTGCCGGGGAGGCGACATCACCGATCCCGTCCCCGTCCTCGTCCCCGTCACCCGGGGGATGCAGCATGTCCTCGAGCATCGCGCTCAACTCCGGCGTGTCCCAGGGCAGCCCGCGCCGAGTTCGGTCGGTTATGTAGTGCCTCACTTCCGCGTCCTGCTCCACCGTAAGCGGCAGGCCTCGGAAAGTGCTTTGAGGGCCAGCGTCAATCATCACATTCTCCTGCTGCGATTGAATTTTCAGTGTACTCGCCAATTGCGGACGCGCGAACCGTGATCGCGACGCTTTCGCGTCGGATCGAACGTGTCGTCTCGGCAGGCACCAGGCGGGCATGAACCGCCGTCGGGAACAGCGGAAGCCCTTGCATTGGAGTGACAGCTTGGCATCCGGAGCCTGACAGGCAAGCTGTACCGTGCGAAGCATCAAGGTCGCGATCGGGTCGTTGCCGCGTAGTCGATCGTCGCGTCAGGACTGTCCGGCTCGCGCCTCCCAACCAGAAAGGAAAAGCCCCGCTTCGGCGGGGCTTTTCCTTTTTCGGCACTTCATTCACGCATCTATTCCGCCGGGTACGTCAACGTCACCAGCTCGCACTTCGACGTACTTTTGCCGTCGTAGTCGTAAATCACCAGCAGATGCTGGCCCTTGCTGTTCAAGATCGGCAGCGTGATCGCCCGGCGATTCGGGTTGTTGCCGCCGGCCGGCTCGTCGGAACTCTGCTTGCGGATTTCGGACTCGAGATCCGACGGCGTATTGATGCCGTTCTCCGGACCGCGGCTGCGCACCCGGCTGTAGAAGTGAAAACCGTTGTCGGTCCAGCCGCGCGGCAGCATGTTGCGCCACTGGTTGTTGGTGACCTCCTTCCACAGCAGATCGGTGTTGCCGCTCAACGCAAACGGCGTCGGACACGCGCCGGCCGCGAACGCTTGTCCGCAGAAAAGCGGCAGGGCGGCAAGCGACCACGCAACGCATCGGACCGCGCGTCGCGCGAGGCCGGCGTCGTGTCGCGATCCGGGATGGTACGGCAGGGCATGGGGCGTTTTCATACGGCATCCTCCGAGTGATGGATCGGTATGCGACCGCGCTGCGGCCGCTGGGGAATACCGTATCGCTGGCGTTCTCGCGCAAGAATGCGGCGAACGTCACACTCGTCGTCACGGGGCGAAGGTGGGGGGCCGGGGCCCGGGACGCGTATGGAAAGCCTGGAGGCGTAGGGACAACGCGGGCTTGATCGCGTTGTCGCTGCGAGGGCGGTGGTTGTCGTGGCGCGGGCCGTCTGCATCGCCCGCGTCAGCGGGAGACCGCCGAACGCTCAACGATGCCGGTCAGCCATCCACCGGCTGCGCGGGGGTGTCGAGCCTCAACTGATAGAACGCCGCATCGAGCCAGCGGCCGAACTTGAAGCCCGCTTCGGTGATCGTGCCCGAGTGCACGAAGCCGAGGCGCGTATGCAGCGCGACGCTGCCGCCGTTGGTTGCGTCGACGCAACCAACCAGCACGTGCACGTCGGCTTCGCGTGCACGCCGGATCAATTCGCGCAGCAGCAGCTCCCCGAGCCCGCGGCCGCGATGGTCGCGGTGCACGTAGACGCTGTGTTCGACCGTGTACTTGAACGCCGGAAACGCGCGGAACGTGCCCCAGCTCGCGAAGCCGACCAGCGTGCCCGATTCATCGACCGCGCCGACGACCGGAAAACCGCTGGCGCGCTTCGTCGCGAACCACGTGACCATCGCTTCCGGCGGGCGCGGCCGGTAGTCGTACAGCGCGGTCGAGTTCACGATCGCATCGTTCAGGATCTCGAGGATGGCCGCGGCATGCTCGGCCTCGCTGCAATCGATCAGGCGCACGTCGTCACGCTGTTTCGGGGAATTCATACGGGCTCCTGCGCCTGGCGGCTTTGAACGGATGACACACTCCGCGCGCCGGCGGCGGCGGGAACATCGCAGATCGCGACGACATAGCGCGCGGCCTGCGACGACGGGTTGCTGAAAATCAACGGCTGATCGAGGCGCATGGCCAGACAGTCGCCGGCGTGAAGTTCGTGAAGCTGGTCGCCCAACGTGACGTCGACGCGTCCATGGACGACCCACACCTGTTGATGCAGTGCGCTTTCGCGCCCGCCGGAGTCGTACGCGACGCGCGCGCCGGGCGGGAAATCGACCTCGACGAGCTGGATCGGCGACGGCCAACCGGGCGGCGACAGATTGCGCCGCACGTAGCCGGACGCCGGATCGCGCCATTCCGCCTGTTGCGCGCGCCGCACCAGCGGGTGCGCGGGCGCGTCGTCGCGATCGCCGCCGAACAGCCCGGCCAGCGACACGCCGAGACCCGCCGCGAGCTTGTCGAGCACAACGGCCGTCGGGCTCGCCGACGCACGCTCGATGAGCGAGATCATCGAGCGGCTGACGCCGGAACGCGCGGCGAGCGCATCGAGCGTGTAGCCTCGTAGCGTGCGCAAGTCGCGCACGCGCCGGGCGATGCGTTCGTTGATGCCGGTGTCCTCGACGGGCGAACGGGTGGATTCCTGCATGATGGATTTATTGTCCAGCAAGCTGGAATTCGATGTCAACGGGGTTTCGACGGAATTCCGGCTGTCCCGGATAGGCGATTCGCCGGCGACCGAACGCTTGCTCGTCGGCCGGTGCGAGCGTAATATACGAAACGACTACATTTCGTTTAATTAGAGACATATGGGAATCATCAAGATATCCGAGCACATGCACGAACGGCTGCGCTCGACCAGTACCGCGCTGAGCCGTTCGATCAATGCGCAAGCGGAACACTGGCTGCGCGTCGGGATGCTGTCGGAACTCAATCCGTCGCTGTCCTACGGCGATATCTGCCGAATGCTGATCGAGATCGAAGCGCGCGGCGGCGATGCGGGCCCGACGGAATCAGTGGCGCGCGACATCGAGCAGGTGGCGTAATGGCGAAGCGAGAAATCCCGATCCGCGGCGCCACGGAAATCGACAAGTCGCGCGAGGCTGCGAAGCTCGCGTCCCGGGTGCTGACGATGATCACCGAACACGTGAAGCCGGGCGTCACCACGGACGAACTGGACGCGCGCTGCCGCGAATACATCGTCGACGAACTCGACGCCATCCCGGCGAACATCGGCTATCACGGTTATCCGAAAACCCTGTGCACGTCGGTCAACCACGTGGTCTGTCACGGTATTCCGTCGTCGCGGCCGATGCGCGACGGCGACATCGTGAATCTCGACATCGCGGTGATCAAGGACGGCTGGTTCGGCGACACGAGCCGCATGTACTTCGTCGGCGAGCCGGGTGAACTGGCGCGGCGCCTCGTCGCGACGACCTACGAGGCGATGCACGCCGGCATCCGCGCGGTGCGTCCGGGCGCAACGCTCGGCGACGTCGGCTATGCGATCCAGCAGGTTGCGCATCGCGAAGGGTTCAGCGTGGTTCGCGAGTACTGCGGGCACGGGATCGGCGACGTGTACCACGACGAGCCGCAGGTGCTGCACTATGGCCGCCCGGGCACCGGCGTGCCGCTGCGGCCGGGGATGATCTTCACGATCGAGCCGATGCTGAATGCGGGCAAGCGCGATACGCGCGTGCTGGCGGACGGCTGGACGGTCGTCACGAAGGACCATTCGCTATCCGCGCAATGGGAGCACATGGTCGTGGTGACGGAGCAGGGCTTCGAGATCCTGTCGGACGACGTGAAGCCGCAGGCGTTCGCGGCGCTCTCCGGCACGCACGCGGCCTGATGCGCGGCAACCCGCACGTAGGGACGCAATGGAAACGGGGCCCCGTCGTGGGGCCCGTGTCATCGGCTGTCGCGCGGGACGGTCGGCAGGCCACCGTTTCCATCGCCGCGACCGGTTGCGTCACGCCGTGAACACCGCTTAACCGCGCGCCTTTTGCCACGCGTGTTCGACGAACACGCGGCACAGCGCTTCCATCCCGTTGCGGTCCTCGTCGTCGAAACGTGCGGCAACGGGGCTGTCTACGTCCCACACGCCGATCAGCGTGCCGTCGGCGGCCACCAGCGGCACGACGATTTCCGATTCCGACGCGGCATCGCAGGCGATATGGCCCGGGAATTCGTGCACGTCGCGCACGACCTGCGTCTCGCGGGTCTGCGCGGCCGTGCCGCACACGCCCTTGCCGAGCGCGATCCGCACGCACGCGGGCTTGCCCTGGAACGGGCCGACCACGAGTTCCGATCCGTCGAAGAAATAGAAGCCGGCCCAGTTCAGGCGGTCGAGCGAGTGATAGACGAGCGCGGAGAAGTTCGCGGCGTTCGCGGTCAGGTCGCGTTCCGATTCGACGAGCGCGCGTGCCTGCTCGACGAGCGTCGCATAGAGTTCGGCCTTGGAGGCGTGAGGGTCGTTGGACAGCGTGAACATGGCTGAAATGCGATAAGGGTGGTGAACGGCGAAGTTGTGAAAAGCGCGGATGCGCGTCCCGCAGTCTACGGCACGCGCGGCCCGTCTGCAGCGTCCGGTTCACGCAGCGCGATGCCGAACGCGCCGCGCAGCACGCGACGTCGCTCAATCCGGTGCGAGTTCGGCGAACCGTTCGGTCAGGAAGTCGAGCAGTGCGCGCACTGCGGGCAACAGCCCGCGCCGCGACGCGAACACCGCGTGCACGATCTCGCGCCGCGGCGCCCAGTTCGGCAGCACGGTCACCAGTTCGCCGCGCGCGACTTCGTCGCGCACCATCATCGTCGGCAGTTGCACGACGCCGACACCCGCGACGGCCGCCGCGCGCAGCGCAAGCATGCCGCCTGTCACGAGGCGCGGCTGGTGGTGGATTTCCGCCTGTGCGCCGTCGGGGCCGCGCAGCCGCCATACGTGCGTGGCCTGCGGCACGCCGTGATCGAGGCTCGGCAGGCGGGTCAGGTCGGCGGGGACGGCCGGCGTGCCGAGCTCGCGCAGCAACGCGGGGCTCGCGACGAGGCACTGGCCGCGCTCGGCCAGCACGCGCAGCGCGAGATCGCTGTCCTCGAGCGGCGGCGGACGCACGCGGATCGCGACGTCGATCCCTTCGCCGACCACATCGACGCGCCGGTTGGTCGCCTCCAGGTGAATCTCGACGCGCGGGCACGCGACCATGAACGCCGCGATCATCGTGCCGACCAGCGAATCGAGCAGCACGACCGGGCAGCTGACGCGCACGATGCCGCGCGGCTCCTCGTGCAACAGCGCGATCGCTTCGTCGGCGGCATCCGCTTCGACGAGCATCGCGCGACAGTGCGCGTAGTAGGTCTGGCCGACGTCGGTGACGGTGAAACGGCGCGTCGAGCGCTGGATCAGCCGCATCCCGAGCCGCGCCTCGAGCAGCGCGATGCGGCGGCTCAGCTTCGATTTCGGCAGGTTGAGCGCGCGCCCGGCCGGCGCGAAGCCGCCGTGCTCGACCACCTGCACGAAGTAATAGAGATCGTTCAGATCCCGTTCTTGATCGTTCATCAAATAGAACACTGAGTGCGATTTTCGCAGTCTACCGGATCGATCGTTCCATCTCTATATTGATACCCAGGATGCGAAGCACGTGTTTCGCCGCAATTCGGAGAAGGCAAATGAAGAAGATCCAGGGTGTTTACAGTGCGCCGCGTGGCCATTGGGTCGGCGACGGTTTCCCGGTGCGTTCGATGTTCAGCTATCAGTCTCACGCGGCGCACCTGAGCCCGTTTCTGCTGCTCGACTACGCGGGTCCCGCGAACTTCGAGCCGGCTTCGGCGCCGCGCGGGGTGGGTCAGCATCCGCACCGCGGGTTCGAAACGGTGACGATCGTCTATGACGGCGAAGTCGCTCACCGCGACTCGACCGGCGCGGGCGGCGTGATCGGCCCGGGCGACGTGCAGTGGATGACGGCCGGGAGCGGGATCCTCCATGAGGAATTCCACTCGGAGGCATTCACGAAGCGCGGCGGTCCGCTCGAGATGGTCCAGCTGTGGGTGAACCTGCCCGCCGCCGACAAGATGGGTGCGCCCGGCTACCAGACGCTGCTGAACGCGGACATCCCGGTGGTCGAGCTGCCGGACGGTGCGGGGCGTGCGCGGATCATCGCAGGCGAACTCGACGGACGGCGCGGCCCCGCCCGCACGCACACGCCGATCGACGTGTGGGACGTGCGGCTCGCAGCCGGCGGCCGCGCGCGGTTCCCGATCGCCGAGGGGCGGACGCTCGCGGTGGTCGTGCTGAACGGTACGCTGCTGGTGAACGGCGAGACGGTCGCCCGTGAAGCGCAGTTCGTGCAACTGAGCCGCGACGGCCGCGACGTCGAGATCGAAGCGAACGGCGACGCCAAGCTGTTGATTTTGAGCGGCGAGCCGATCGATGAGCCGGTCGTCGGTTACGGGCCGTTCGTGATGAACTCGCAAGAGGAAATCCGGACCGCGATCGACGATTTCAACAACGGCCGCTTCGGCCAAATGCCGGCATGACGGACAGGCCCCGCGCACATTGCGGGGCTTTTTTTCATGCGCGGCAGGGCGCTCGCGTGCCGTGTGCGCTTCGAGGCATAATCGACGGTTGCCGCGCGCCGGCCGGCGCGCCCGAATCAGGACGACCATGAACGCTTCCGCACCTGCCGCATCCCCGCGCGCCGACGATCTCGACTGGCGCTGGAAATCCTTCGACGCGCTGACGGCGCGTGAAGTCTATGCGATCCTCGACGCGCGCAGCGCCGTGTTCGTCGTCGAGCAGAACTGCGTGTATCGCGACATCGACGATGCGGACCAGGCCGCGTGGCATCTGGCCGCGTACGATCCGGCGGGCCGCCTCGCGGGCTATCTGCGCGTGCTGCTGCCGGATGCGCAGAACACCGACGTACGCATCGGCCGCGTGCTGACGACCGCGCCGTTTCGCGGCGCGGGCCTCGGTAACGCGCTGATCTCGCGCGCGCTCGAGCACATCCGCGCGCAGTGGCCGGATACGCAGGTGAGCCTGCATGCGCAGGCCCACCTGCAGCGTTTCTACGGGGCATTCGGCTTCACGCCGAACTCGGACGTGCACGACGAGGACGGCATCCCGCACGTGTGGATGACCAGCGCGCGCGCTTGACGCGCGGCGCGCCGTGCCGTCAGTGGGCGGCGCGCGTCACCGACGGGCGCTCCGCGCGCCGGGCGCCAGCGCGTTCGTCGATCAGACGGCCGCGCGCGGACAGCCGCAGCCAGTGCCGCAGCGCGATCAGCGCGCCGATCACGCTCATCATCGAACCCGGAATCCACAGCAGCAAGCCGCCGATCTGCTGGTCACGCAGCGGGCTGAGCCACGTGAAGGCGCGTCCGCAGATCGAGTAGATCGGATACAGCTCGTGCGGCGTGAAGAAGATCAGCGCGCCGAGCGCGATCTGCGGCGGGATCGCCGCGACGACGATCAGGATCCGGCGGCCCGGCGACAGCCGCGCGGGCGGGGCGGGACGCGGATCGACGACGAGCCACCAGAACAGCAGCCCGTCGATCACCATGCTCCAGTTCATCACGCGATACAGGCGCCAGTCGAGCATCGCGACGAAGTGGATCGGCGACAGCAGCCAGAAATAGATCAGCCCGACGAACAGCACGACGGCGACGACCGGATGGAACACCACGTCGAGCGTCGCGCGCACGGGCGCCCACGCGAGCGCGGGGCGCACGAAGCGCTGGCGCCAGCGAAACGGAATGCCCGCGCGGATCGCCGCGCCCGGGTACGCCAGTGCGATGAAGAACGGCCCGAGGTGATGCAGCACGAGGTGCTGCGCGCGGTGCATGAAGAATTCGTGCTCGAAGAAGTAGTCGAGCCGCGTATGCAGTGCGATGTAGAGCGCCGTCAGCCCGAACCAGAACGAGAGCTGCCGCAGCGGCGACACCTTCGCCTTCTTCACGCCGCGTGCGAACAGCACGGCGGCCGTCAGCACCGCGATGACCACGGTCGGCGACGGTTCCCACGGATCGAGCCAGTACAGGACGTTCATCGCGCGCGCATCACTTCGCCTGGGCCGGCGACTTCACGGTGAACGGCGTGTCGACCGTTTCGCCGTCGGAGAACTTCAGGCGCAGGCGCACGGTGTCGCCGGGCTTGATCGCGTGCTTCGGTTCCTCGAGCATGAAGTGATAGCCGCCCGGCGCGATGTCGACCTTGCCGCGCGCGGGGATCGTCAGCTTGTCGACCATTTCCATCTTCTGCGTCGAGCCGTTCGACACGGTCTGGTGCAGCATCGCCATCCCGTAGTCGGGGCTGTCGACGTCGACGAGATCGACCGGCTTGTCGCCCGTGTTGACGAGCGTCACGTAGCCGCCCGCGGGCAATTGGTTCGGCAGCCAGCGCACCCACGCGTTCTGCGCGGTGATCGCGCCGGCGGCGTAGGCGTGCGCGCCGGTGCACAGTGCGGCGAGGAGGGCGAACGTCTTGAGGGTCGTCTTCATGTCGGAGTTCGGGAGGGGGAGGCAGTGTCGATGATCCGGCGCACATCGGCGGCGATGGCGTCGGGCGAATCGCGGTCGGTCGCGAGCAAACGCGCGCGACCGTTCGCGTCGAAGATGTAGACGGCCGAGCTGTGCGTGACTTCGTAGCCGCCGGACGGATCGCGTTTTTCCATCTGATACGCGACGCGATAGCGTTTCGCGAGCGATTCGATCTGGCCGTCGGTGCCGGTCAGCCCACGCGCGTGCGCGGCATCGAACGCGGCGACGTACGACTGCATCGCCTGCGGCGTGTCGCGCGCCGGATCGACCGAGACGAACAGGACGCGCACGTCGTTCGCCTGCTGGCCGAGCTTCGCGAGCACTTCCATCAGCCGCGCCATCGTTTCGGGGCAGACATCCGGACAGTGCGTATAGCCGAAGTAGACGAGCGCGATGCGGCCGCGGAATGCGTTCGCGTCGATTGGATGGCCGTCGCCGCCGGTCAGCGTGAAGGACAGGTCGGGCAGGTGGCCCGTGACGTTGGTCAGGTGCCAGTTCGGCTCGTCGTGCGTGCAGGCGGCGAGCGCGACGGCGGCGGTCAGCGCCGCGGCCGTGCGGACGAAGCGGGTGAAGCTGAGGCGGCGCCGGTGCGGCGCGGGATGGGCAGACGACATCCTGGGGCTCGATCGGACGGAACGGTCGTCGGCCGGCGCGGCGCCATGCGTCGCGCGGCCGGCGGTTGCCGACTGTAGCGCAATTCCCGCGCCCGCGTCCTTTCGAAACCCGTACGGCACGGGCGAGCGGGGCAATATGTCGCAGTTGGCGCGGACGGTGGCGCGAGGTCCGCCATGCGCCGGTTTCGCCCATCTCGGTACGCAGGCGCGGTAAGATGCGCACAATTCCATTCTCGCAGCGGCGGCCGCGCGTTTGCAGGCCGCTCCTCAGACCATCGAATCGATGCAATCCGTTCCGGCTTCCCTCTCCCTGACCGATACCGCGTTCTTTTTCGACTTCGACGGTACGCTCGTCGAGCTGGCGCCGACGCCCGACAGCATTCACGTGCCGCCGTCGCTGCTGACGCTGCTCGATGAACTGCGGCGCCGCTCGCATGGCGCGCTCGCCGTCGTGTCGGGTCGCGGCATCGACAACCTCGACTCGTTCCTGAACATGCCGGACCTGCCGATCGCCGGCCTGCACGGCGCCGAGCGTCGCGACGCGAACGGCGACACGCAGCGCATCGGCTTCAACGACGACCGGCTGCTGCGCATCGAACGCGAGCTCGCGTCCGTCGTCGACCGTCATCCGGGCATGCTGCTCGAAATCAAGGGGGCGGCCGTCGCGCTGCACTACCGCAATGCGCCCGAGCGCGAGCCGGCCGCGCGCGAAGCGGCCGAGCGCCTCGTCGCCGAATATGCGGACGCGTATGTCCTGCAGCCGGGCAAGATGGTGTTCGAGATCAAGCCGAAGGGGGTCGACAAGGGGCGCGCGCTGGCCGCGTTCCTCGACGAGCCGCCGTTCGCGGGCCGCGTGCCGCTGTTCGCGGGCGACGACCTGACCGACGAGAAGGGCTTCGCGGTGGTCAACGCGCGTGGCGGTCTGTCGATCAAGGTCGGCGCGGGCGAGACGTCGGCCCGCATGCGGCTCGACTCGGTCGACGCGCTGCACGCGCAGATCGCCCGCTGGCTTGGCGCGGAGCAGCCGGGCGCATGAGCCGACTGATCATCGTTTCAAACCGCGTCGCCCCGATTTCGGAAGGCGAACCGGCGGCGGGCGGCCTCGCGATCGGTGTCTACGATGCGCTGAAGGAGACGGGCGGCATGTGGTTCGGCTGGAGCGGCGAGGTGGTCGCATCGGGTGCGCCGCAGATCCGCATCGAGGAGCGCGGCCCCGTGACGTTCGCGACCGTCGGGCTGTCGCGTCGCGATTACGACCAGTACTACCGCGGTTTCTCGAACGCGACGCTGTGGCCCGCGTTCCATTACCGCGCGGACCTGATCCAGTACGACCGCCACGAATTCGACGGCTACCGCCGCGTGAACGTCTGGCTCGCGCAGCAGCTTGTGCCGCTGCTGCAGGACGACGACGTGATCTGGGTGCACGACTACCACCTGATCCCGTTCGCGCGTGCGCTGCGTGAGGCCGGCGTGAAGAACCGCATCGGCTTTTTCCTGCACATCCCGTTTCCGGCCGCGCAGGTGCTCGTCAACGTGCCGCCGCATCGCGAGCTCGTCGAGTCGCTGTGCGCGTTCGATTTGCTCGGCTTCCAGACCGAGCCCGACCTGCGCGCGTTCTGCGACTACATCGAGTTCGAGGCGGGCGGCGAAGTCGCGCGCGAAGGGCATACGGTGCGCGTGAGCGCGTTCGGCAACACGCTGCGCGCGGCCGCCTATCCGATCGGCGTGTATCCGGACGAGATCGCGTCGCTCGCGCAGGCGGCCGAGAACGGCAAGGCCGTGCGCACGCTGGCGACGTCGCTGCGCGGGCGCCAGTTGATCATGAGCGTCGACCGGCTCGATTATTCGAAGGGGCTCGTCGAGCGGTTCCGTGCGTTCGAGAAACTGCTGGAGCACCAGACTTCGATTCGCAACCGCGTGTCGTTCCTGCAGATTGCGCCGTCGACGCGCGCCGACCTGCGCGCATACCAGGACATCCGCCTGCAGCTCGAGGCGGAGTCGGGGCGCATCAACGGCCGCTACGCGGAACTCGATTGGGCGCCGATCCTCTACATTCACCGCCAGTACGACCGGCAGGTGCTGGCCGCGCTGTACCGGCTGGCGCGCGTGGGTTTCGTCACGCCGTTGCGCGACGGAATGAACCTCGTCGCGAAGGAGTACGTGTCCGCGCAGAATCCGGACGATCCGGGCGTGCTGGTGCTGTCGCGCTTCGCGGGGGCCGCGCGCGAGCTGACGGGCGCGCTGATCGTCAATCCGATCGACATCGACGGGATGGCCGATGCGCTGTCGCAGGCGCTCACGATGCCGCTCGCCGAGCGGCGCGCGCGTTATGCGGACATGATCGCGCAGCTGCGCGAGAACAACGTGTCGGTGTGGCGCGACAACTTCCTGCGCGACCTGCAGCGCGTGTAGCCGGCGCGCCGCGCGGCGGAGGATGCCGCGCGATGTGTCAAGTCCTGGAATAGGTTGACAGTGTTCACCCGCTAAC
>NZ_VWWG01000164.1:0-13736 GCF_011753085.1 Burkholderia sp. Tr-862 | reverse complement strand
GCCCGGCGGACGGGCTCGCGGCCTCGGCAGCCTGCGCGGCGCTCGCGGCGGCGGCCGCTTCGGCCGCCTTCTTCGCCGCGGCTGCGGCCTTCGCCTTCTTGCCGCCGCGGTCGCCGTCGATATCGGCCAGCAGGTCGAGCTCGGAAGGCAGGTTGTCGGCGCCCGTCCAGCTCGCGAGGCGATCGCTCGCGAACGTCAGCACGAGGTCGCGCTGCTGGACGACGGACGTGGAGCCGCGCTTGAAGTAAAAGAGGTAATCCCAGCGGTCAGCATGGAACATGTCCGCCAGCAGCGGCGTGCCGAGCAGCGCGCGGACTTGCTCGCGCGTCATGCCGGCCTGCAGCTGCGCGGCCTTCTCCTGCGACACGAAGTTGCCCTGCACGACGGTGATCCGATAGGGCGTGATGCTCTGCGCGATGCGCTGCGTCACGCTGTCGTACGACGAACAACCAGCCAGCGCGGCAACGGCGGCGGCAGCGATGATGGCACTCCGCATGCGACTCCTCTGAAAGTGCGAAAGAGATTCCGGGAACATTTCCGTCACCGTGCTGGCCCGCGTCGCGAGCCGCGCGTGTTTCTGGAACGGCGAAAAGCCGGTAACATTGAAGCCCTGCATTGTACTCTAGGGATGCCTAGCCATGACCAATCCGACGGATCTCAAGAATATCGGGCTAAAGGCCACCCTACCGCGCCTCAAGATTCTCGAAATCTTCCAGCAAAGCCCGGTGCGTCACCTGACTGCCGAAGACGTCTACCGCAACCTGCTCAACGAACAGCTCGACATCGGGCTCGCCACCGTTTACCGCGTGCTGACGCAGTTCGAGCAGGCCGGCCTGCTTACGCGCAGCAACTTCGAATCCGGCAAGGCCGTGTTCGAACTGAATGAAGGTTCGCACCACGATCACCTCGTCTGCCTCGATTGCGGCCGTGTCGAGGAATTCTTCGATGCCGAGATCGAAAGCCGCCAGCAGGCAATCGCGAAGGAGCGCGGCTTCCGGCTCCAGGAACACTCGCTCGCGATGTACGGTTCGTGCACGACCGAGAACTGCCCGCACCGCAAGCACTGATCGAACCCTTCGCGCAAGCGCCACGGCCCGGCCGGCATCCCGCCGCCCGGGCCGTGTTGTTTTCGGAGCCGGAATGAAAACGGCCCGCGGGTCGCCTGCGGGCCGGGTCGGAACGAACGTTTTCAATCGATCGTGCGGCGGCGAGCCGTGCAGCCGCCGCGCGATCGTCGACGCCCGCTGATCGGCGCCTGATGCCGCCCTTCGCCGTGTGTCAGGCCGCGCTCGCGCAGGCCGGCTCGAACTCGAGCGCCCATGCCTCGTCGAGCGGAATCTCGTCGCAGTTCGGCTGCGGGCCGCCGCGGTCGACGATCACGAAGTCGCTCACCGCGTCGAGCGCGAGCAGCGGATGGTGCCAGACGCCCTTCGCGTAGTTCACGCCCTGCCAGCCTTCGGCCAGGAACGCGCGCATCGCGTCGGGCCGGAACTCGCCGGCCGGCGCGACGACGATCGCGTAGCGCGACACCGCCGCGAGCGGGATGAACGCCTGGCTGCCGTGCGGGTGGCGCTCCATCAGCGTGATCGCGACCGGCAGCGCGCGCGGCTGCGCACGAAACACGCTGACGAGCGGCCGGCCGCCGTCCGCGCAGACATCGATCGTCGCGAGATCGTGAAAGCGCTCGGTCGTGCCGCCGTTGATCGGGAAATGCCGCGCGCCTTCGAGCGCGATCACGTCGCCGAACGGCGCGAACGCTTCGCGGGTCAGGCGCTCGACGCGCAGGATGTGGGGTCCGCTCATGCCATTGCCCTCCTTCAAGCCGGCTCGCCCCACAGACGCAGGCGCGACACGCCGCCGTCCGGGAAGATGTTGAAGCGCACGTGCGTGACGGGGCCGAGTGCCGCGAGCTGGTCGAACGTATGCACGTGGTCCATCTGCAGCTTCTGCTCGCCGAGCAGTTCAGCCCAGAACATCGCCTGCGTGACCAGCGAGTCGTCGGTGCCGCCCGCGACCCGCGCGGCCTGCAGCGAACAGCGGTCGGGGAAGTTGCCCTTGAAGAACGCCGTATCGACCTCGACGCGCCGGATGATGCCCGGCCGCGCCAGCGCGACGATCGCCCAGTCGTTGCCGGGCTCGCGGCGCCGCCGCGTTTCCCAGCCGTCGCCCATGTTCGCGCCGCGCCCCGGCATCAGCATCTGCGAGGCCGGACCGAAGTGCTGGTTGTTCGCGGCCACCAGGTAGCCGCCGTTCTCGATCGCCGCGAGATCGACGAATTCGCCCGTCGGCACGTGGCGCCAGTCGCGCTGCGGCTGGCCGTACACGCGCAAACGCGCGAGCCCGCCGTCCGGATACAGGTTCACGCGCAGGTGCGTGAACGGTTGCGCGTCAGCGACGCTGACATAGTGATGCGAATTGCCCTGCAGCGTCGTCGCGGGGACGATCGTGCGCCATTCGGCGTCGTCCGGCGGCGTGTCGCCGTCCACCGCGCATGCCTCGATCGACGCAGCCGGCGGGAAGTTGCCGGTGAAGTGGCTCGTATCGAGATCGACGCCGTAAATCACGCCCGGCCGCGCGAGCCGGACCACGCAGAAGTCGTGGCCGGTGGTGCGCTTGCGGCGCGTTTCCCAGCCGTCCATCCACTTGCCGTGATCGTCGTACTTGCCGGGAATGAAGACGGCCGGCTCGGGATTGAGCATGCGCTCCTTCGGCGCGAAGAATTCGTCGCTCGCAAAGAGCGCCTGCGCGCCCAGTCGCGGGTCGGCGAGGTTCATGTAGCGCCGCGTGAAGGCCGGCGCGTTCGGATCCAGGATGGGGGCTGCCATGTCGTCTCCACTATTTTTTGAGATGGGCGGGCGCGTCGTGGCGCCGGCCGCGGGACATTCGATCGCGCGCAGCAGCCGGGGAAAGCCGCTGCGCACGCTTTACGCTCAGAGCGCGTGGGCCTGGTCGCCGGCGACCGGTGCGCTGCTGCCTTGTGCGTCGGCCGCCACGTAGCGCAGTTCGCGGTTCAGCACGCGCGTCGCGCGGGCCCGGTCGATGTCGTTCTCCCACACCGCGACGACCACCGTCGCGACGCAGTTGCCGATCAGGTTGGTCAGCGCGCGGGCGATGCCGACGAACCAGTCGACCGGCAGGATCAGCACGAGGCCGAGCACCGGAATCGCGGGAATCGCCGACAGCGTCGCCGCGAGGATCACGATCGCCGAACCCGGAATCCCATGCGCGCCCTTCGACGTGACGAGCGACACGAGCAGCACGACGATCAGGTCATGCGTGGACAGCGGCGTGTTGGTGGCCTGCGCGATGAACAGCACGGCGAGCGTCAGGTAGATCGAGAAGCCGTCGAGGTTGAACGAATAGCCGGTCGGGATCACGAGGCCGACCGTCGAATCCTTGATGCCCATGTATTCGAGCTTGCTCATCACCTGCGGCAGCACCGCGTCCGACGATGCCGTGCCGAGCACGATCGACAGTTCCTCGCGCAGGTAGCGGATCAGCTTGAACACCGAGAAGCCCGCGAGACGCATCACCACGCCAAGCACGACCGTGACGAACACGAAGCAGCTCAGGTAGAACACCGCGACGAGGTAGCCGAGCTGCTTGAGCGACGAGACGCCATACTTGCCGGTCGTGAACGCGATCGCACCGAGCACGCCGAGCGGCGCGAGCTTGATGATGAAGCCGATGATGCGGAAGAACACGTGCGACAGTTCCTCGATCAGGCTGTTCACGCGCTGCGCCTTGTCGCCGAGCAGCGACAGCGCGGAACCGAACAGCACCGCGAACACGAGGATCTGCAGGATGTCGCCCTTCGCGAACGCGTCGATCGCGGTCTCGGGGATGATCTTCATCAGGTAGCCGGCCGTGTCCTTCAGGCTTTCGGCGTTCTTCGCGTACGACGTGAGCGAGGCTGCATCGAGCGAGCGCAGGTCGATGTTCATCCCGACGCCCGGGCGCGTGAGCCACGCGAGGACGAGCCCGATGCCGAGCGCGAGCGTGGTCATCACCTCGAAGTAGATGACGGCCTTCAGGCCGACCCGGCCGACCTTCTTCAGGTCGCCCGCATTGGCCATCCCGCTGACCACGACGCAGAACACGATCGGGCCGATGACCATCTTGATGAGCTTCAGGAAGCCGTCGCCGAGCGGTCGCAGCGACTCGGCGAAATGCGGGAAGAACGCGCCTAGCGCGACCCCCAGGATTAATGCGACGACTACCCGGCCAAACAGCGAATTGAGGAATTTCGACACGGCGCTCTCCCGATCAACGGTTGCAGTTTCGTCTGTTCATACTGGTAAGACCAGTGATGTTATGGTCGATAGTAGGAAGCCGATATAGTGGCGTCAAGGACGATCAAAATAGGGATTTCCCGCCCCCTTCGCCCCGGTTTTTCGGCGCACCAAACAGGGGCTGATCGTGGCTTTCCCGTAGGGCGCTCATGCACTGCACGCGTGCGGATTACAATGCCGGTCAGACCGGCCATCGCTCACATCATGAAAAACGTTCCGCACACCGTGACCGACGCCGCCATCGCGACGATCCGCGACCGGATCGAGGCAGGCGTCTATCCGGTCGGCAGCCTGCTGCCGGCCCAGCGCCAGCTCTCCGAGGAGCTGGAGATCAGCCGTGCGTCGCTGCGCGAGGCGCTCTCCACGCTCGAGGCGCTCGGGATGCTGCGCATCCGCGCCGGCAAGGGCGTCTATGTCGAAAGCGCGCAGGCGAGCGCCGCCCAGCCGTGGCAGTTCGCCGAGCAGTCGTCGCCGCCCGACACGTACCAGATGCGCTACGCGCTCGAAGGGTTCGCCGCGCGCATGGCCGCGCACGTCGTCACCGACGACGACATCGCCTGGTTCGAGGACAACCTCGCCGACCTGCACGTCGCGCTCACCGAAAGCGAGCTGGACGAAGCGTCGCGGCTCGACTTCGACTTCCACATGCGGATCATCCATCTCGCCGGCAACGCGGCGATCGAGTCGGTGCTGCGCAGCAGCGCGGACATCATGAAGGAAAGCCAGCGCATGCCGTTCTACCGGCGCGAGCTGCTGCTGTCGACGTGGCACGAGCACCGTGCGATCGTCGACGCGCTGATCGCCCGCGATGCGGCCGCCTCCGGCATCGCGATCGAGACGCACATCGCGAACGCCGCGCAGCGCGCGGGCATCTTCTTTCCGACGCCGGGCCGCTGACGCCATCCGGCAGCACCGTCGCGGCCGCCCGCCGCGCACGAGCGCCGGCACCGCGCTGACCGTATTCGTCTCGATCGCGATCGTCGGCTGCGCGCCCTGCTCGATGAAATAGCGGTCGATTCGCTCGCGCGTCGCGAACGTTTTGGCGGCACGACAAAAAAAGCACGCCCGCGAATCGCGGGCGTGCCTTTTTCCGACGGCGTCGTGCGCTAGTGTCGGACCTTCACGCGGCCTCGTCAGCGAAATCGATCAGCACCTTCATCGCACGCTGCCGGTCGCCGGCCAGTTCGAACGCGAGGTTCGCGTCGCGCATCGGGAACACGCGCGTGACGGCCGGCCGCAGGTCGCCGCGCCCCGCGTTGATCAGTTGCACCGCCAGCGCGAATTCCGCGTGAAAGCGGAACGATCCGCAGATCGACAACTCCTTCGCGACCACCACGTTCTGCGGCAAGCTGACGTCGCCGCCGAGCCCGAGCTGCACGACGACCCCGCGCGGACACATCACGTCCAGCCCGTCACGCAGCGCGCGCGCATTACCCGAACACTCGATCATCACGTCGAACGTGCCCTTGTCGGCACTGTAACGTTCGACCCATCCGGCATCGGCTGCCGCATTGATCGTGCGGTCGGCGCCGAGCGCGCGCGCCACTTCCAGCGGCGCCTCGACGACGTCGGTCGCGACGATCTCCGCCGCGCCGTGCACGCGCGCCGCCGCGACCGCCAGCACGCCGATCGGCCCGCAGCCCGACACGAGCACGCGCTTGCCGATCAGCGGGCCCGCGCGCGACACCGCATGCAACCCGACCGCGAACGGTTCGGCGAGCGCCGCGAGCGACAGCGGCACGTGATCTGCGACCTTCACGCACTGCACCGCATCGCACACGAGCGCGTTGCGGAACGCGCCCTGCACGTGCGGCATCCGCATCGCGCTGCCGTAAAAGCGCATGTCGAGACACTGGTTCGGCAGCCCTGCGAGACAATAGCGGCACATCCCGCACGGCCTGCTCGGATTGACCGCGACCCGGTCGCCAACCTTCACCGACGCCACGTCCGGCGCCACTTGCGCGACCGTGCCGGCGACCTCGTGGCCGAGCACCATCGGCTGCTGCAGCCGGATCGCACCGAAGCCGCCATGCCGGAAGTAATGGAGATCGGAGCCGCAGATGCCGCCCATCGCGACGTCGACGCGCACCTGGCCCGGACCGATATCGCCCGCGTCCTGCTCCTCGACCCGCAGGTCGTTCGGCCCGTGGATCACGACACACATGCAACGCATACGCATGACGTTCTCCTATACCGCGCTGGTGAGGCCGCCGTCGACGAATAGCGTCTGGCCGTTCACGAAATCGGAGGCGGCCGACGCGAGGAAGATCGCCGCGCCGCACAGCTCGTCGACGCGTCCCCAGCGGCCGGCCGGCGTGCGCTTGCACAGCCAGTCCGAAAACGCCGCGTCGTCGACCAGCGCGCGGTTCAGTTCGGTTTCGAAATAGCCGGGCGCGAGACCGTTCGCCTGGATGCCGTGGCGCGCCCAGTCGGCGCACATCCCTTTCGTCAGCATCCGCACCGCGCCCTTCGTCGCCGCATACGGCGCGATCGTCGGCCGCGCGAGCTCGCTCTGCACCGAGCAGATGTTGATGATCTTCCCGTTGCCGCGCGCGATCATGTGACGCGCGACGGCTTGCGCGACGTTGAACACGCCGTCGAGGTTCACGCGCATCAGCGCGTGCCAGTCGTCGGGTTCGAATGTATCGAGCGGCGCGCGACGCTGGATGCCCGCGTTGTTCACGAGGATGTCGATCGCGCCGACGCGCCCCTCGAAATCGTCGATCGCCGCGCGCACCTGCGCATGCTCGGCGACGTCGAATACGGCGTAGTCGACCGTGAAGCCTTCCTCGCGCAGGCGCCGCACGAGCGTCGCGGCCTTCTCCTCATTGCGATCGTTGATGACGATCGCCGCGCCGGCTTCCGCGAGCCCGCGAGCGAGCGTCAGCCCGATCCCGCGTCCGGAACCCGTAATCAGTGCGCGGCGGCCGTCGAGGCGGAACCGTTCAAGCGCGTTGGTCATGGATGTCTCCTCGTGCCAGTCGAGCCGGCTGCCCGTCGCGGCCGGTCTCGCGTTGACGATATCTTCGGCTTCCGCCAGGCACCGCGCCAATGGTCTTTTTTGATCCGGTTATCATGAAATCTGATTACCGCCCTCGCCTGCCCGCCGCCCATGGAACTCAAGCAATTGCGCGCCTTCGTCACGCTTGCGGAAGAACTGCATTTCGGGCGCGCCGCGCAGCGCCTGTTCATCGTGCAGCCCGCGCTGAGCATGCAGATCAAGGCGCTCGAGGAAGAACTCGGCGCGCGCCTGTTCGAGCGCGACCGGCACAAGGTCGAACTGAGCGACACGGGGCGCGTATTCCTGCCCGAGGCGCGGGCGACGCTGCAGCAGGCCGCGCGCGCGGAACAGATGGCGCGGCTGTCGAGCCGCGGCGAGATCGGCACGCTGCGGATCGCGTTCGTGTCGTCGGTGCTGCCCGCGCTGCTGCCGGCCGTGCTGCGGACGATGCGCGAGCGCTATCCGCTGATCGCGCTCGAATTGAAGGACATGCCGACGCCCGACCAGATCGCCGCATTGCGCGACCGGCGGATCGATTTCGGGATGATCCGGCTGCCGGCCGCGTATGCGGGCATCGACACGCGCGTGGTGCTCGAGGAGGGTTTCGTCGTCGCGCTGCCGCTCGACCATCCGCTCGCCGTGCACGACGCGATTCCGCCGGCCGCGCTGCGTGGCGAGCCCGCGTTCGTGCTCGCGCGCCGCTACGCACCGGGCTTTTACGACGACATGCTGCTCGCACTGAGTCGCGCGGGCACGACGCTCGAAATTGCGCAGGAGTTCGGGGAATTCACGACGATGCTCGCGCTCGTCGCGGCGGGAATGGGCATCGGGCTGATCCCGGCGGAAGCCGCCAGCGCGCTGCCGCCGAACGTGCTCGCGCGGCCGCTCGACCTGGCCGGGCACCGCACCGGCATCGGCCTCGCGTGGACCGATCTCGACAGCCCGCTGAAACGCGCGTTCGTCGCCGTGCTCGAGCAGGTGACGGCGGCGTCGCAATAAAAAAGCCCGGCCGGAAAAACCGGGCCGGGCTCGTTCGCCGCGCAGGCCGCCTGACGGCGGCCACGCAACGTGCGGGATTACTTCGCGTTCGCGAATGCGACTGCCGTATCCAGCATGCGGTTCGAGAAACCCCACTCGTTGTCGTACCAGCTCGACACCTTGACGAGGCGGCCCGACACCTTGGTCAGCGTCGCGTCGAACGTCGACGAAGCCGGGTTGTGGTTGAAGTCGATCGACACCAGCGGCGCGTCGTTGTAGCCGAGGATGCCCTTCAGCGAGCCTTCCGATGCTTCCTTCATGATCGCGTTGACTTCCTCGACCGTCGTGTCGCGCTTGGCGATGAACGACAGGTCGACGATCGACACGTTGATCGTCGGGACGCGGATCGCGTAGCCGTCGAGCTTGCCGTTCAGTTCCGGCAGCACGAGGCCGACGGCCGACGCAGCGCCCGTCTTGGTCGGGATCTGGCTGTGGGTGGCCGAACGCGCGCGACGCAGGTCTTCGTGATAGACGTCCGTCAGCACCTGGTCGTTCGTGTAAGCGTGGATCGTCGTCATCAGGCCGGTTTCGAGGCCGATCTGGTCGTTCAGCGGCTTGACGAGCGGCGCGAGGCAGTTCGTCGTGCACGATGCGTTCGAGATGACGGTGTGCTCGGCCTTCAGCACGTTGTGGTTCACGCCGTAGACGATCGTTGCGTCGACGTCCTTGCCGCCCGGCGCCGAGATGATCACCTTCTTCGCGCCGCCCTTCAGGTGCGCGCTCGCCTTTTCCTTCGTCGTGAAGAAGCCCGTGCATTCCATCACGACGTCGACGCCGAGCTCGCCCCACGGCAGTTCTGCCGGGTTGCGGTTGGCCAGCACGCGGATCTTGTCGCCGTTCACGACGAGGTAGTCGCCGTCGACCGACACTTCGCCCGGGAACTTGCCGTGCGCGGTGTCGTACTGGGTCAGGTGCGCGTTGGTCTTCGCGTCGCCCAGGTCATTGATCGCGACGATCTCGAGATCGTGCTTCTTGCCGTTTTCATAAAACGCGCGCAGCGTGTTGCGGCCGATGCGGCCGTAGCCGTTGATTGCGACGCGGATCGTCATGGTCTATCTCCTGATGGCTGAAAAAAATTAGTTACGTGCAGCTTCACGGTGCGACGCGCGCGAGGGGTGGCGCGCGTCGCGTATGCTTTTAGGCCAGCACGGCCTTCGCGGTCTCGACGACGTGCTCGACGGTGAAGCCGAAGTACTTGAACAGCACGCCGGCCGGTGCCGATTCGCCGAACGTGTCGATCCCGACGACGCCGCCTTCGAGGCCGACGTACTTGTGCCAGAAGCTCGTCACGCCCGCTTCGATCGCGACGCGGCGCACGCCGTGCGGCAGCACGCGCTCTCGGTATTCGGCGTCCTGGCGATCGAACACGTTGGTCGACGGCATCGACACGACGCGGGCCGCGATGCCCTGCTGCGCGAGGGGCTCGACGGCCTTCATCGCGAGCTCGACTTCCGAGCCCGTCGCGATCAGGATGATCTTGCGCGCGACGATCTCTTCGTCCCAGTCCTTCAGCACGTAGCCGCCCTTCTCGATGTTCGCGATCTGCGCATCGGTACGCGGGTTGAACGCGAGGTTCTGGCGGCTGAAGATCAGGCTCGACGGACGGTCGGCAGCCACCGCGTGGGTCCATGCGACGGCCGTCTCGACCGTGTCGGCCGGACGCCACACGTCGTGGTTCGGGATCAGGCGCAGGCTCGACACGTGCTCGATCGACTGGTGCGTCGGGCCGTCTTCGCCGAGGCCGATCGAATCGTGCGTGAACACGAAGATCGACGGGACCTTCATCAGCGCCGCGACGCGCAGCGCGTTGCGGCTGTAGTCGGAGAACGTCAGGAACGTGCCGCCGAACGGCTTGTGGCCGCCGTGGAGCGCGAGGCCGTTGATCGCGGCGCTCATGCCGAATTCGCGCACGCCGTAGTTGATGTGGTTGCCGAGCAGCACGCCCGCGCCTTCCGGATTCGCGCGCACCGCCTTCGATGCCTTCCAGTTGGTCAGGTTCGAGCCGGTCAGGTCGGCCGAGCCGCCGAGCAGTTCCGGCAGTGCGGCGGCGAGCCCTTCGATGGCCTGCTGCGAGGCCTTGCGGGTCGCGACCGTCTCGGCGCGCTCGTTCGCGCCGGCGATGATCGCCGCGGCCTTCTCGGCCCAGTCGGCCGGCAGCTTGTTGGCCATCCGGCGCTCGAATTCAGCGGCTTCTGCCGGGAACTTCGCGCGATATTGCGCGAACGTCGCGTCCCATTCGGTCTCGGCCCGCTTGCCGGCTTCCTTCGCGTCCCATGCCGCATAGACTTCCTGCGGAATCACGAACGGCTCCCACTTCCAGCCGAGCGCTTCGCGCGTCTTCGCGATTTCTTCCGCGCCGAGCGCCGCGCCGTGCACGTCGTGGCCGCCGGCCTTGGTCGCCGCGCCCTTGCCGATCACCGTCTTGCAGCAGATCATCGTCGGCTTGTCCGACAGCTTCGCCTTCGCGATGGCCGCGTCGACCGCGTCGACGTCGTGGCCGTTCACGTTCGGGATCACGTTCCAGCCGTATGCCTCGAAGCGCTTCGGCGTGTCGTCGTGGAACCAGTTGACGACGTCACCGTCGATCGAGATGCCGTTGTCGTCGTACAGCGCGATCAGCTTGTTCAGCTTCAGCGTGCCCGCGAGCGAGCAGGCTTCGTGCGAGATGCCTTCCATCAGGCAGCCGTCGCCGAGGAACACGTACGTGTGGTGATCGACGATCTTCGCGCCGTCACGGTTGAACTCGTCGGCCATCAGCGCTTCGCCGAGCGCCATGCCGACCGCGTTCGCCAGACCCTGGCCGAGCGGGCCGGTGGTCGTCTCGACGCCCGGCGTAATGCCGTATTCCGGGTGGCCCGGCGTCTTCGAGTGCAGCTGGCGGAAGTTCTTCAGCTCTTCGATCGGCAGGTCGTAGCCGGTCAGGTGCAGCAGCGAGTACAGCAGCATCGAGCCATGGCCGTTCGACAGCACGAAGCGGTCGCGGTCTGCCCAGTGCGGGTTCGTCGGGTTGTGCTTCAGGTGGCGCGACCAGAGCGCAACGCCGATTTCGGCCATGCCCATCGGCATGCCGGGGTGACCGGAGTTCGCTTGCTGGACGGCGTCCATCGCGAGCGCACGGATCGCGTTGGCCATCAGAGTGGTGGAGGCGGGAGACGAAGTCGTCATGTCGAGTCCGGAGAACGAGTCGAGGAAACGGGGGCACGGCGGCATCCGGAAGCTCGAGCGTCAATCGTTCCCGGCGCGCGGTGCGGCGCCTGACGGACGCGAAGCGGACGGAGCCTACGGACGGGGCTGCAAAGCTCGTCATTTTAACAGATGGGCTGACATTTCCCTTGTCGATGCGCGGTGTTCCGGCACGCTTTTCCGCACAACCGCGCGCCTCCTATAATTCAGACGTCAGAACTGCCCGCCCCGAGCCGCCCGCCCGTGAGCACGACCCTTCTCTTCCATCCCACGCCCAACGCCGCCTACGGATTCCCGAACGCACGCCGGCTCGCGCACGTCGCATCGCCGCACCAGCGCATCGAAGTCTGGGAAACGCCGCAGCTCGGCCGCCTGTTTACGCTGGACGGCCGGCCGATGACGTCGGTCGGCGACGAATACGTGTATCACGAGTGCATGACGCACCCGGCCGCACTCGCGCATCCGTGCCCGAAGAAGGCGCTCGTGCTCGGCGGCGGCGACGGCGGCGCCGCGCGCCAGTTGCTCAAGCACGCATGCATCGAGCGAATCGTCGTCGCCGAGCTCGACGACGAAGTGGTCGGCATGGCGCGCCGCTATCTCGACGACGTGCACCAGGGCGCACTCGACGACCCGCGCGTCGAGGTCGTGATCGGCGACGCCGCGCATTTCGTCACGTCGACCATCGAGCATTTCGATCTCGTCGTGTTCGACCTCACGCCGCCCGATTCGCCCGCGGCCGGCCTCTATACGCGCGAGTTCTACGCGCAACTCAAGCGGATCCTCACGCCGTGCGGCGCGATCTCGATGCACCTCGGCTCGCCGGAGTTCCACGCGGCGCGCATCGCCGCGCTGCTCGACGACCTGCGCGCGAGCTTCGCGGTCGTCGATCCGCTGTCCGCGCATGTGCCGCTATACGGGTCCCAATGGCTGATGGCGATCGCGAGCGATACGCTCGATGCGGCCGCGCTGTTCGCGCACGACGTCGACGAACGCCTCGCCGCACGCCACGTGCAGGGATTGCGCTACTACGATGCGCGACTTCATGCGGCCCTCTTTGCCCTGCCGTGCGCGCTGCGCGATACACTGGGCGCTCGCCGCTGAGCTGACGGGCGAACGCATTGTTCCGTAGGTTGGTCGCGCGTTCTCCCGCGCTCGACCTGCGACGCCCAGGCCCGGAACGATTCCGGGGGCCCGCCCAGCTGTCCGCGACATGGTGCGGGACCGAGCGCCCGGGCGCCAATACCCGTTGGACCGCGAAGCATGGGACCGGCGTAGCCGCTCAAGCGCCAACACTGTTCGACAGGAGATTTTCATGACCGATCCACGTCCGGCCAACGTGCCTTGGTTGACGCCTTATCTGGCCGTGCGCAATGCGCAGGCGGCCATCGAATTCTTCCAGGCCGCATTCGGCTTCGAGCTGCGCGACGTCCTCGATGAAGACGGCGCGATCATGCACGTCGAGATGACCTACCGCGGGCAGCTGATCGTGATGTTCGCGCCCGAAGGCGCGTTCGGCTCGACCGCGCTCACGCCGAAGAGTGCGGACGCAACCGCCCCGCAATCGTTCTATCTGTATGTCGACGACGTCGACACGACCTGGCAGCGCGCGCTCGACGCGGGCGCGAAGTCGCTGACCGCGCCGCAGGACCAGTTCTGGGGCGACCGCTTCGCGCAGATCGAGGATCTCAACGGCTACCGGTGGGCGCTCGGTTGCCGCCTGAGCGCATGAACGGAGCCGCGCCCAACATGAGTGAAGCCACCACCACCGCGGCCGTGCCGCGCTTTTTCGTCGAAGCGGCGCTGCGCGCCGAGGCGACGCTCACCCTGCCGGCCGATGTCGCGCGTCACGCGCAGGTGCTACGGCTGCAGCCCGGCGACACGCTGGCGCTGTTCGACGGCAGCGGCGGACAGTACCGCGCGCGGCTCGTCGAGATCGACAAGCGCAACGCGCTCGCGCAGATCGAAGCGTTCGACCCGGCCGAGGCCGAGCCGCCCTATCGCGTGACGCTCGCGCAGGGCATCGCCGGCGGCGACAAGATGGACTGGGTCATCGAGAAAGCCGTCGAGCTCGGCGTCACGGCGGTCGTGCCGCTGTCGACCGCGCGCGGCGTCGTGAAACTGTCGGGCGAGCGCGCGGACAAGCGCGTCGCGCACTGGCGCGGCGTCGTGCGCGCGTCGTGCGAACAATGCGGACGCAACCGCGTGCCCGAGGTCGCGCCGGA
>NZ_VWWG01000163.1:0-13914 GCF_011753085.1 Burkholderia sp. Tr-862 | reverse complement strand
CCCGACTCGCCCGGCTCGGTGTAGTTCGGCGGCGCGGCCGAGGCCGACTGGCCGTGATACGTCAGCGACTTGCGCTGCTGCAGATACGCGTCGCGGACGAACGAGTACGGATCGAGCGCCGCCTGCTTCAGCAGGTCGGTCGCGCCGAGCAGATCCGAGCGCGCGCTGATGAACTGCGCGATGTACATCGGATTGCGCGCGGCCGGCTCGATGTAGTTCAGCAGGTTGAAGCGGACGTCCACCGCGCGGCCGACGCCGTCGCGGATCGTGCTCGGCCCGAACACGGGCAGCACGAGGTACGGGCCGGACGGCATGCCCCAGCGCGCCATCGTCAGCCCGAAATCCTGGTGATGCTTCGGCAGCCCGGCAGGCGTCGCGATGTCGATCAGGCCGGCGACGCCGAACAGCGAGTTCATCGCCACGCGCATCAGATCCTGCGTCGCATCGGTGATGCGCAACTGCAGCAGGTTGTTCGCCATGTTGCCGAGATCGCCGAGGTTCGAGAAGAAGTTGCTGATCGCCGTGCGCATCGGCGTCGGCGTGATCTTCTGGTAACCCTTCGCGATCGGCACGGCGATGTTCGTGTCGACCGTGTCGTTGAACTTGTACATCGCCCGGTTCATCGGCTCGAGCGGGTCGTTGGGGTTGCGGTTCGGGCCCGTCGCGCAGCCGCTCAGCAACGCGCTGGCAGCGACGGTCGCCGCAATGATTCGCACCTTATTCATTATTTCCTTGCGATTGGTTCTGGGCGCGTTTGACGCGCGGTTTGCCCATCAGGACGGGCTGAAACACCACGGCGCCGATCAGGGTGCAGGTCAACGCCAGCGCGAGCAGCTTGCCCATGCTCGACGTGCCCGGATGATGCGACAGCCACAGGCTGCCGAAGGCGGTTGCCGTCGTCGCGGCGCTGAACAGCACCGCGTGCGTGAGGCTCGAGTGCAGCAGGCCCGTTTGCCCCGCGCGCCACGCCATCACGAAGTACACCTTGAACGCGACGCCGACGCCGAGCATCAGCGGCAGCGCGATGATGTTCGCGAAGTTCAGCGACATCCCGAGCAGGACGCACATCTCGAGCGTGACGAGGCCCGACACGAGCAGCGGCACCAGCGTGCGCAGCACGTCGCCGAAGCGGCGCAGCGTGATCCACAGCAGGATCGTGATCGAGATGATCGACCACAGCGCCGCATGCAGGAACGCGTTGATGATCGTGTCGGCCGAATGCAGGATCGAGATCGGACCGCCGGTCGCGCCCGGCTCCGCGGCCTTCACCGCCTTCGCGAAGCGGCGCAGCATCGTGTCGTCGTTCGGGTCGACGCCCTTCGGCACCTTCGGCGAAATCTGCACGAGCGCATGGCCGTCCGGCGCGACCCAGTCGCGCACGATCTGCGGCGGCAGCGATTCCCGCGTGACATCCTGCGGCTGCAGCAGCGTCGCGAGCTGGTTGAGCGCGATGCGCAGCGTGTCGGAGAACGCGCGTTCGGCGCGGTCGCGCGTCGCGCTGTCGGCGGCGGCGAGCTTCGCGAGCGATGCCGACAGATGCTGGGCGGCGGACGCGCCCGGGCCCGGGTGATCTTCCGCCGCGTAGCCCAGCAGGTTGGACACGCGCTTGAGCGCGGCGACGCGTTGCGCGTCGGTCGCGTTCGGCGCGGCCGGCTGCGTGAGCGCAGGCAGCAGCTCGCTCGCGGCCGCGGCGATCGCCGCGCGCTTGGCCGGCTGGTCGGCCGGGACGAAGGTCGTGAGCGTCGTCGTGCGGCCGACTTCCGGCAGCGCGTCGAGGCGCTTCGCGGCCGCGTCGGCCTCGGCGAGCGACGGCGCGAGCAGCGTGACGTCGTTGACGGCCGCTTCGGGCGAATCCTTCAGCGCGAGCAGCGTCGCCATCGATTCGCTGTGCGGATCCTTCAGGTGCAGCGGGTTGAAGTCGAAGTGCAGGAACGCGAGCAGCGGCAGCGCGCCGATCACGACCGCGAGCGTGCCGATCAGGATCGGCTTGCGATGGCGATCGAGGAAGTCGTCGACCGGTGCGAGCCACGGGAAGCCCGGCGTCTTCGATTCGCCCGGCGGCGCGAACAGGCGCAACAGCGCGGGCAGCAGCGTGAGCGTGGTCAGCAGCGCGACGAACATCCCGACGCCCGCGATCAGGCCGAGCTCGGATACGCCGCGATAGGCGGTGGGGATGAACGAGAAGAAGCTCGCCGCGACCGCCGCTGTGGCGAGCGCGAGCGGCATGCCCATCGAGTGCGCGGCGCCGATCAGCGCGTGATCGATGCGTTGATCGCGGAAGCGTTCCTCGCGGTACTTCACGCCGTACTGGATCGAGAAGTCGACGCCGAGGCCGACGAACAGCACCATGAACGCGACCGAGATCATGTTCAGCGAACCGACCATCGCGAGGCCGAGCGCGGCCGTCACGACGAGGCCGACGAACAGCGTGACGAGCACCGAGCCGATCATCCGCTTCGAGCGCAGCGCGAGCCACAGGATGACGAGCACGGCCAGCAGCGTGAGCGCGCCGTTGAGCGCGGCGCCGTCTTCCACCGACGCGAATTCGTCGTCGGCGAGCGGCTGTTCGCCGGTCAGGCGCACGACCGCGCCGTAGCGTTGCTCGAGGCCGAGCGCTTGCGCGGTGTCGCGGATCACCTGGGTCGTTTCCGCACCGGCCTTCAGCGCGCCGTAGTTCACGACCGGCTGCACGGTGACGAACGCGCGGGCGGGCTGGCGCGCGGCATCGCTGTCGACCAGCCCGCGCCACGAGAACGCGGCCGGCTTGCCGGCCAGCACGTCGTCGACCGTCGCGGCGCTGCGCGCGAGCAGCTTCGCCATCGAGGGCAGCTTCACCTGGCCGGTGAGGAGCGGCTGGCCGAGCGTGGTGGACAGCGTGGTCGCGAGCCCGGTCAGGCTCGGGTTCTTCGCGAGTTCGTTGACGAGCGGACGCGCGCTCGCGAGCTGCGAGGTGGTGTCCGACACTTCCTGCGGCGACAGGAACAGCAGCCCGTTGTGCTCGAAGAACGGGCCGCCGCCGGGTTCGGCGACCTGGCCGATCCGGCCGGCGTCGGCCTGCTTCTGCAGGGCTTCGGTGAGCGCGTGCGCGGCGGCCGTCGCGAATTCGGGGGCGGGCGCCTCGACCACCGCGAGGATCGTGCCGTTGCGTTGCGGGAAGGCCTTGTCGACGGCCTTGCCGAGTGCGGCCCACTGCGGTTCCGCGTCGACCAGTTTGCTGATGTCCGTGTTGATCTTGAAGTGCTGCGCGACATAGACGCCGCTGAAGACGGCAATGACGAGCGACAGCACGACGACCCAGACGGGGCGGCGTACCGACAATGCGACGAGTCGGACGATGAGAGATGTCACCATGTGGCGGTGGGATGGGGCTGGCAAGGGCAAAGCAACGAGTATACCGGCGCCGCGTGACGTCGGTCGCAACGTTGGAGCATGAAGGGGGCGGGAAGGATATTTGCTCGGCGGCGATGGAATCGGCACGAATGATCGGACCATTGGTAAGCGGATATTTACATAATCGGCCCGGATCGTGCCGCGGCGACGCTCCTGTGACAAAAGGGGCTCAAAGGTAACAGTCGGTCACCGCGCGGCAGGCGGGCGTCCGGGCCGCTATACTTCGACCCACCGGCCGATGCAATCGACGCAAACCGCCGGCCGTTTTTTTCTCATCGAGTGCGATATCCGTATGAAACGTCATCTGTTTGCTTTCGTCGCGGCGGCCGCCGTGTCGGTTTCCGCTTTCGCGCAGAGCGCGCCGGTCGACATCGTCCGCAATGCGGTCGAGGGCACCGTCAACGCGATGAAGGCCGATCCGGCTGCACGCGGCGGCGACATGGCGAAAATCACGCAAGTCGTCGAGCAGCGCTTCCTGCCGGTGACCAACTTCGAGCGCACGACCCGCATCGCGGTCGGCGATGCCTGGAAGCAGGCGACGCCGCAACAGCAGCAGGAACTCTACAAGCAGTTCAGGGTGCTGATGACGCGCACCTATGCCGCGTCGCTCGCGCAGCTCGGCAGCCAGGACGCGAAGTTCTCGTTCAAGGCCGGCGGCGCGTCGGGCGCCGATGCGCTGGTGCAGTCGACGGTCACGACGCCGGGCGACAGCCAGTCGGTCGGTTACCGGCTCGGCAAGGTCGGCAACGACTGGAAGATCTACGACATCGACATGTCGGGCGCGTGGCTGATCCAGGTCTACCAGGGGCAGTTCAAGAGCCAGCTCGCAACGGGCGGCATCGACGGCCTGATCGCGTATCTGCAGAAACACAACTCGCGGACGAACTGATCGCCGCTCGCCGATCCGTTTGGGTCGGCATGCATGAAGGGCGCCCTCGGGGCGCCTTTTCCATTCGTAGGTCAGTCGAGCGATAGAGCGGCGTCCGCGACTGTGCGACGGTGACTCAGCGAATCACATACGAGGCGAGAAAAAAACAGCATCGTTGGAGTAACCAACGTGCTCAGCGAGCACAGCACCGTTTGCCGTGTCGCGCGTCGGCGTCCCATACGCCAGCCGGCGAAGGCAAATCCAAGCGATGGCCCAAGCAGAAAACCGATTAGCAGTGCAGCAAGCGGCCACGGCGGTGAGCAGAGATCGATCTCATGACAACCATCGCCCCCGGAAGGCGGTCGCAAGCCGATCCAGCATGCGAGCCAAGTCGTGATCAGGCCAGCGATCCAGTACAGAAGCGGAAAGCCGACGCGTCTCATTTGGTCGGGTAGCGAGCGGATTTCCTGCGAGTCACGATAATCGCGCCGGCCGTCGCAAAAATTGCAATCAGCCCGCCCCATCCGAGAAAAAATAGATTCGCGATCTCGGGATTCGTATCGAAAAGGCTTCCCTCGCCACGCAGGACGAATGCACCGTAAACGTAGAGTGCTCCCCAGCAGATCATTGTCGCGAGCGCTCCACCGACAAGTGCGCCTACTACTACAGTCACGAGTTTCATTTGACGGGAAAAAACAAGATGGTTTTCGAATTTCGGAAATCCGACCAGATGCCCGGCAGGACTATATTCCATGAAATTCGCACGCCTGATCCGAAGCCCGTGAGTTTGCTCCCGTTCCAGAGGTCGACGTGACCGCCGCTCAAGTTGTCAGGTGAGTCGCCGTCCTGCAGCCAATAGCCGTCAAAGAATATGATTCCGGTCCGACCGGATACCTTACTCGCCCAATTCGGTCCCGTTATATTCTCGGGAGCCAGTACGCCCGCGATCGGCCGCAGTTTCAACCACTCAGCGAACTCGTATGCGCGCGTGGCGGTCGGTTTGCCGGCGAGCAGAAGACGACCCAGCGTCGGTTTGCCCGGCATCGGCCGAACCCGCTTCCGCGAAAACGACTTCATTGCGATGCCGACCTTGTGAAGCGTCACACTCATCCGGATCGCGCACTGGTTCTTGTACTGTCCGTTCGGATCGTCGTATGGGTTTCCGTGCGCGTAGTTGTTCCATAGCTCGGAAAATGTCACCGACTTCAGTTCGACCTCCTTGTGCGAGTTTTGCACGGCGGTTGTCGTCACGACTGTTTTTCCATTCGGCATTACACGTCCCCGTTCGATCTTGCGAGCGCTTCGTCGCCCCAATAGATCGTGTACTCGTCCTTGCCGCTCGTATGGATGCGCGGCAGGTATCCGGTGCTGTCGAGTCGGCCGGAGTGAACGCGCCCGTCCGCGGTTTCGATGATGTAGGGATAGTCGGGAGAGGCGCCGTTTCCGGTGGCGCGAACGCATTCGTCGTAGACGCACGCAGCCACGGTCTTGACGTTGCCTTCCCGATTCATTCCGGAGGAAACGACGCTCGCCGCTTCCGCTAGGTCGTCGCACCATGAATTGCCGGAGAGCACCGCGACGATGCGTGGCGGTGTCGAGCATCGACATCGAACGATGTCGCCATCGGCCGCCGTTTCGCCCATGAATTCGATGCGCTTCGGACCGCCGGTCTTGGCGATCTGCCCGGTGCTCTCGCACGCTGCGCAGAATGCGAGGCCGCCGATCAGCGCAACCTGACGCCCGGCGTCGCCGAACGTGAATGTCGGCCCTGCGTACGCAAGGATGTGTCCCCCGGTCTCCAGCTCGTCGCCGACAACGGCGATGCGGCGCATCATGATTTCGCTCCTCGATTCGCGTCACCGATATCTGCAGGTGATGCCGACTGCCGCAAGACGAGTTCACGCACGTGTCATGCGAATCACGAGCACGATGCTCGTTTCGGCAAGCGAAAGGATTCCATTACCCTCGGGGTGAGGTCGATTGGACAAGTATGAAATTGGAAGGTGAATTGCGTGCGGCGCGAGCAATCAGGAGACTGCCCTACCGCCGCCGATGCTCGACCGCGAACTTGATCAGCTCCGCCTGCCCCTCGATCTCGAGCTTGCGCTTCAGATTCAGCCGATGGGTTTCCACCGTACGGACCGACAGCCCCGTCTGCTGCGCGATCTGCTTGCTCGACAGCCCCTCGGCCAGCGCGTCGAGGATGTCGCGTTCGCGCGGCGTCAAGCGGTCGAGTGGCGACGCGGTCGCGCTCGCCTGGATCATCCGCGCGGCGAGCCCTTCGCTGAAGAACGTCTGCCCGACCAGCACCGCACCGATCGCGCGGACGATCTCGCTCGCCGGCGAATCCTTCAGCAGGTAGCCGCTCGCGCCGGCGCGCACGGCCTGCGTCACATACTCGATGTTGTCGTGCATCGACAGCATCAGCACGCGAATCCCCGGAAAGCGCTCGTGGAACACGCCGGCGAGCGTGATGCCGTTCATCCCGTTCATGCCGACGTCCATCAGCGCGAGATCGGGTTCGAGCGACGCGGCGAGCGCGAGCGCTTCGTCGGCGTTGCCGGCTTCGCCGACCACGGACAGGTCGGCCGCCTCGAGCCGCATCCGCAGGCCGTCGCGCACCAGCGGGTGGTCGTCGACGAGCAGCAGTCGGGCGGCGGGCCGGTCAGTCTCGGGGGCGCTCATGGGCAAAGGTCTCCGGTTATGGTGGTGCTCGTCAGGCGGCGCGCAGCGGCACGCGCGCGGCCACGACGGTGTGGCCGACCTGCGACGCGATCGTCAGCGTGCCGCCGAGCGCGTCGAGGCGCTCGCGCATGTTGCGCAGCCCGATGCCGCGGCGCGCATCGGTCTGGGTCCGCTCGGCATCGAATCCGCAGCCGTTGTCGGCGATGGTCAGCCTGACGGCATGCGCGCCGACGTCGAGCGTGACGGCCGCGCGCGACGCCTGCGCATGATGCACGATGTTGCTGAGCGCTTCCTGCGCGATCCGGAACAGCGCCGTATTGACCGGCGCGGGCAACGGCCGCGCGCCGCTGTGCGCAACCTGCGTATAGCCGATGTCGATGCCGCTCTCCGCGCCGAGTTCGCGCACGAGCTGCTCGAGCGCGGCCGCGAGGCCGAGATCGTCGAGCATCGCCGGGCGCAGCGCATGCGAGATGCGCCGCACTTCGCGCAGCGTGTCGCCGAGCCGTCCGACACCCGTCGCGAGCGCCTGCTCGGCCTCGGGCATGCGCGTCGCGCCGCGCTCGAACCGCGCGAGCGCGGACTCGAGCATCAGCTTCGCGGACACCATCATCTGGCTGATCCCGTCATGCAGCTCGCGCGACAGCCGCGCGCGCTCCTGCTCCTGCGATTCGACGACGCGCTGCGCGAGTTGCTTGAGCTTCGCATCGGCGCTGCGCGATTCGCTGACGTTCAGCACCAGCGCGCAGACGGCGATCACCGCCGCGCCAGTCAGCGCGATCGCGGTGAGCCAGCTCATCGTGCGCTCGATGTTCGCGGACGCGCGCGCGTCGATGCGTTGCAGCGCGGTGTCGACGTCGTCGAGATAGATGCCGGTGCCGACCATCCAGCCCCAGCGTTCGAGCGCGACGACGTAGCCGAGCTTCGGCGCGACCTTGCCGGTCGACGGCCGCTGCCACGCGTAGCGCACGTAGCCGCCGCCGTGCGACGCGGCGCCGATCAGCTGCTGGATCGTCAGCGCGCCCTGCGGGTCGCGCATCGACCAGAAGTTGTGACCGACGCGCTCGGGCTCGCGCGGATGCATCAGCGAATTGCCGTGCAGGTCGTAGACGAAGAAATAGCCGTCGGGGCCGAAATCCATCTTCTGCAGCATCGCGAGCGCCTGCGTGCGCAGCAGCCCGTCGTCGCGCGCATTGCGGCCGCTCGCGTCGTAAAGCGGCATGATCGCGCTCGTCGCCAGTTCGACGTAATGCTTCAGCTCGACTTCCTTGCTCGACAGGTAGGCGGCCTGGATCGTCGCGTGCTGCGTGCGCGCGAGCGACGTCGCCTGCTGGCGCACGCCGAAGCCGATGCCGGCGATCGCGAGCAGGAACGGCACGATGGCCAGAAGGAAAATCTTTGCCTTGAGTCTCATGGTGGTGCGAAGCGGGCGCGGGCCGGCGGGCGCGTGTGTCGTGCGGCGGCGCGGCGAGCCGACATTGTCGGCGATTTTGCCCACAGGCGGCGGTGTCGAGAGCCGCACGGATGGCCGGCCGACGCCGCGGTCAGGCGCGCCGCGGCACGGGTTCGACAGACGAGGACGTCTGCACGACGACCTGGTTGCGCCCGGATTCCTTCGCGCGGTACAGCGCGTCGTCGGCGAGCTTCAGCGCGGCCTGGATGCTGTCGTCGTGTTCCGGATAGCAGGTCGTCACGCCGATGCTCGCGGTCAGGCGGCCGGACGAGCCCGCGTCGTGCCGGATGCCGAGATCGAGGATGCCGGTGCGGATCGATTCGGCGATCGTCACCGCGCCGTTCGTATCGACATTGGGCAGCACGACGACGAACTCCTCGCCGCCGTAACGGGCCGCATAGTCGGCCGGACGGCGCAGGCAGCCGGCGATGCAGCGGGCGACCGCGGCGAGCGCGTCGTCGCCGGCCTGGTGGCCCTGCGAGTCGTTGTAGCGCTTGAAGTGGTCGACGTCGACGAACAGCAGCGACAGCGCGTGCTGCGAACGCGCCGCGCGGCGCCATTCGCGCGCGAGCGTGACGTCGAGCATCCGGCGGTTGTCGAGGCCGGTGAGGCCGTCGGTGCGCGCGAGCGCCTGGAGTTCGGTTTCCGCGCGGTGACGCTTGCGCAACTGCACGTCGAGCAGCAGCGACAGGCAGACGAAGCCGAGCGCGAGCACGGCCATCGCCGAGCCGATCGGGATCGCGCGGTCGTACCACGCGGCGTAGGTGTCGGCTTCCGAGCGCGCGACCATGATGATCAGCGGCAGGTTCTCGAGGTGCCGGAACACGTACAGCCGCCGCACGCCGTCGATCGACGCGGTGTCGGAGAAGCTGCCTTCGCTGGCGGTCATGAAGTGCCGGAACGTGCTGGCCTTGCTGATGTTGCGCCCGACGATCGCCGGTTCGTACGGCTGGCGCGCGAGCATCAGGCCGGATGTATTGATCAGCGCCATCGACCCGCGATCGCCGAGAGAGAGGCGCGAGAACAGGTTCTGGAAATATTCGAGCCGGATCGATATGACGGCGACGCCGCCGAACGACCCGTCGGGCCGCGTGATCCGCCGGCTGAGCGCGATGCTCGGCGAGCCGGCGCGCAGCCGCGAATGGTACGGGTCGCTGACGTACAGGCCGACGTCCGGGTGGTCGCGATGCACGGTGAAGTACCGTTCGTTGCCGAAATTGGCCTTGCGCGGCACGTCGCTCTTGCCGTCGACCGCAATGTCGCCGTTCGCGTCGAGCACGTAGATACCGCCAAGATACTTGGCCGTCGTCGCGCGATCGAACAGCACCTGGCGGCGCAGCGGCATCGGCAGCGCGACGACCGCCGGATCGTTCTCGCCTTCGACGACTGCCTGCAGCGACAGCGCATAGAACTCGATGTTGCGCTCGATGTCCCACGACGCCATCAACGCGATGTTCTGCTGCGTGATGCGCGCACGGTCGCGCGCGTCGATGCGTGCCTCGTATAGCACGATTGCGCACAGCAGCAGCAGGAGCAGACCGAGCAGCAGCCCGGAATAGAAGATCAGGTGCGGCAGCAGGAGCCGGCGCACATGAGCGGCGACACGGCCCGTCAGGCCGGATTCGCTGGGCATTGCGTAGTCGGTTTCTGCCATGGTCCGTGGATCGAGGGGGCATCGCCGCCGGGCGGCGGGCCGATGCGATTATGTTCATATTGATTGGCCGGTGGCGATCCGGTACGCGGCCCCCGATACGCATTCCGCCCGACCGACAGAAAAAGCGGGCGCCGATCATCGGTAATTGCGGCCGGATAAGCCGTCGGATTACCCTCGCACCGGCCAGATAAATCTGCCGCGATTCGACGATCCGACGAATCGCGCGGCGCGCAATGGTCCGAGTATAACGCGCACATTCGTGGGCGCGAAAAATGTTGTAGGCCGTTGATCCGGATCAAATTATCGCGTCGGCCAAGGCTTGCCGATCGCGCGCGCAAGCGTTGCAGCGCAAGGCTCTGCGCCGAAGTCGAGCGATACGCACCGGTTATCCGTTTTCAGCGTCCGGGTGAATCCGTATATGAAAAGCGGGCGGCCGAGATGGCCGCCCGTTTCGTGAAACCGCATGCGGGAAAGCCCGCATGCGGACGCTCAGGCGCCGTGCTGTTGCGCCTTGAACGCGAGCCGGAACCGATGCAGCAGCGGCTCGGTATAACCGCTCGGCTGCGACGTGCCCTGCAGCGTCAACGCGCACGCGGCCTTGAACGCGGTCGACTGGTCGTAGTTAGGCGCCATCGGGCGGTAGTTCGGGTCGCCCGCGTTCTGCTGGTCGACGACGCGCGCCATCCGCTTGAACACGTCGAGCACGAACGCCTCGGTGATTACGCCATGGCGCAGCCAGTTCGCGATGTGCTGGCTCGAGATGCGCAGCGTCGCGCGGTCTTCCATCAGGCCGACGTCGTGGATGTCGGGCACCTTCGAGCAGCCGACGCCTTGTTCGACCCAGCGCACGACGTAGCCGAGGATGCCTTGCGCGTTGTTCTCGACCTCGCTCAGGATCTCGCTTTCGCTCCAGGCGGCGCGCTCGACGACCGGCACGGTCAGCAGCCCTTCGAGCAGCGCGTCGCGTTCGCTCGCGTAGGGCGTCTTCTCGAGCTCTTGCTGGACGGCCTGCACATCGACTTGGTGGTAGTGCAGCGCGTGCAGCGTCGCGGCGGTCGGCGACGGCACCCACGCGGTGTTCGCGCCGGCGCGCGGATGCGCGATCTTCTGCTCGAGCATCGCGTGCATCAGGTCCGGCATCGCCCACATGCCCTTGCCGATCTGCGCGCGGCCGCGCAAGCCGGCCGACAGGCCCGCGAGCACGTTGTTGCGCTCGTATGCGGTGATCCACGCCGACGACTTCATCTCGCCCTTGCGGATCATCGGGCCGGCTTCCATCGCGGTGTGCATTTCGTCGCCGGTGCGGTCGAGGAAGCCGGTGTTGATGAACGCGACGCGCGTGGCGGCGGCCGCGATACACGCGGCGAGGTTCACGCTGGTGCGGCGCTCCTCGTCCATGATGCCCATCTTCAGCGTGTTGCGCGGCAGGCCGTACAGATCCTCGATGCGCGCGAACAGCGTGTCGGCGAACGCGACTTCGACCGGGCCATGCATCTTCGGCTTCACGATGTAGATCGAGCCCGTGCGCGAATTGCGCTTGGCCTTCAGGTCGTGCAGCGCGCACAGCGTCGTGACGACGCCGTCGAGAATCCCTTCCGGAATCTCGTTGCCGTCGCGGTCGAGCACCGCGCCGTTGGTCATCAGGTGGCCGACGTTGCGCACGAACAGCAGCGAGCGGCCGTGCAGCGACAGCGTGCCGCCGGCCGGCGTCGTGTATTCGCGATCGGCGTTCAGGCGGCGCGTGAAGCTCTTGCCGCCCTTCGCGACTTCCTCGACCAGCGTGCCCTGCATCAGCCCGAGCCAGTTGCGATACAGCTGGACCTTGTCTTCGGCGTCGACCGCCGCGACCGAATCCTCGCAGTCGATGATCGTGCTGACCGCGGCTTCGAGCACGATGTCCTTCACGTTCGCGAGATCGGCGCGACCGATGGGGGTCGACGCGTCGATCTGGATCTCGATGTGCAGGCCGTTATTTTTCAGCAGGATCGCCGACGGCGCGCCCGCCGCGCCCTGGTAGCCGACGAATTGCGCCGGCTGCGCGAGGTGTACGACGCCCTTGCCGGTCTCGACGGCGAGCTGGCCGTCCTCCACGCGATAGCGCAGTACGTCGCGGTGCGAGCCGCTCGCGAGCGGCGCCGCGTTGTCGAGCACGTTGCGCGCGTAGTCGATCACGCGCTGGCCGCGTGTCGGGTTGTAGGCCGACGTGCGTTCGGCGCCGCCGTCCTCGGGCAGCGCATCGGTGCCGTACAGCGCGTCGTACAGGCTGCCCCAGCGTGCGTTCGCGGCGTTCAGCGCATAGCGCGCGTTCGACAGCGGCACGACGAGCTGCGGGCCGGCCTGCGTCGCGATCTCGCTGTCGACGTTCGCGGTGGCTGCCGCGACGTTCGACGGGACCGGCACGAGGTAGCCGATTTGTTCGAGGAACGCGCGAAACGCGGCATGGTCGCGCACCGGGCCGGGATGCGCGCGATGCCACGTGTCGAGTTCGTGCTGGAGGCGGTCGCGTTCCGCGAGCAGTTCGCGGTTGCGCGGCGCGAGGTCGTGCACCAGGGCCGAGAAACCGCTCCAGAACGCGGCCTTGTCGATACCGGTGCCCGGCAGTGCTTCGTTTTCAATGAACTGGCTCAGCGCTGGCGCGACTTGCAGTCCTGCTTGGTCGATCATCGTGATTCCTCCCGGGGAATGAAAAACGCGCGCGGATCAGGCCGCGACGCTTTGTGTGCCGGCGCGAGCGATCTGCGCGTCCTGTTCGGACTTTACGCCAGACACACCGATCGCGCCCGCAATGCGGCCGTCCACCGTGACCGGCACGCCGCCTTCGAGCAAGCCCGTCAGCGGCACGCTCAGAAACGCGGTGCGGCCACCGTTGATCATATCCTCATACGCCTTCGTCTCGCGACGGCCGAGCGCCGCCGCGCGCGCTTTGTCCTGCGCGATGTAGCTGCTGGCCGCCGATGCGCCATCGAGACGCGCGAACGCGAGCGGGTGGCCGCCGTCGTCGACGATGGCGATCGACACGGCCCAGCCGTGGCGCTCCGCTTCCGCGCGGGCGGCGGCGAGCATGCGCTCGACGTCGGCGAGTTCGAGTTCGGGTTTCGTTTGCATGGAAGTTCTCCGGAATCAGCGGTCAGTTGACCAATCGGTTGTCGACGAGCTCGATCCAGTGGCGCACGGACGTACGGCCCGCGCCGTTCAGGTGAGTCTGGCAGCCGATGTTGGCCGTGACAATCAGGTCCGGCCGCGCGGCTTCGAGCGCGTCGAGCTTGTTGTCGCGCAGCCGGGTCGCGAGTTCGGGCTGCGTCAGCGAATAGGTGCCGGCCGACCCGCAGCACAGGTGCCCGTCGGCGACATTCGTCAGATCGAAGCCGAGCCGCCTCAGGATGCTTTCCACCGCGCCGCCGAGCCGCTGCGCGTGCTGCAGCGTGCACGGGCAGTGCACCGCGACGCGGCGCGGCATCCCATCGGCCAGCGCGTCGAGCGGCTCGGCCGCGATCACTTCCGCGAGGTCGCGCGCGAGTGCGCTGACGCGCTGCGCCTTGTCCGCATAGGCGGGGTCGGAGCGCAGCAGGTCGCCGTATTCCTTCACGAACGCGCCGCAGCCGCTCGCCGTCAGCACGATCGCTTCCGCGCCGGCCTCGATCGCGGGCCACCACGCATCGATGTTGCGGCGTGCGCGTGCGAGCCCGGCCTCCTGCGCGTTCAGGTGATATTCGGTCGCGCCGCAGCAGCCGGCTTCGCGGGCCGGCGTCACGCTGATGCCGAGCCGGTCGAGCACGCGCGCCGCGGCCGCGTTGGTGTTCGGCGACAGCGACGGCTGCACGCAGCCTTCGAGCATCAGCACGCGTCGTGCGTGGCGGCCCGGCGGGC
>NZ_VWWG01000162.1:0-14003 GCF_011753085.1 Burkholderia sp. Tr-862 | reverse complement strand
ACCGACACGACGCTGTCGTCGATCGACCGCCGTCGTGCCGGCACTGGTCGATGCCGCACGCAAGCAGATCGCGGCATCGGTGCAGGGCGCCGCGAATCCGTACGAGCGGCAGGCGCTCGTCAGCGAAGCGGCGGACACGTTGACCGACGCAGGGCTATACGACGAATCCGATGTCTTGCTGAAGGCCGAGTTGGCGCGTTCGGCGACGCCGTACTACTTCATGTCCGGACTGGCCGCGAATGCGAAGGCGCGCGGCGACAAGGCCGCGGCGCTCGACTGGTACCGGAAGGCGTACGACTCGGCGAGCGGACCGGCGACGAAACTGCGCTGGGGTGCGACCTACTTCGCGAATGCGGTCGCGCTGGCGCCGGACGATTCGGCGCGGATCGAGGCGATCGCCGCGAGCGTGCTCGCGCAGGCCGGGAAGACTAAGGATGCGTTTTATGGGGCGAACCTGCGGGCGCTCACCAAGGTCGTCACGCAACTGAACCGCTGGCGCGGCGGCGGCGCGCACGACGCGTCGGTCAGGTCGGTCGTGAAGCAGTTCGACGGGGTATGCGCGAAGCTGCCGGCGGGTGATCCGCAGGCAGCGGCGTGTGCGAAATTGATTCAGCCGGTGAAGGCGTAACGGCGGGAAAGGGTGCGGTCGGGCGGGCTGGGGGAGCGGATGCCGCGATTACCGGCTCGACTCCGACGACGCGCCGCGATCGCTGCCATACCCGGTACTCTGCTCGCGGGCGATCTTCGCTTCGGCGGAAACGATGCTGGCCGGATAGAACCAGTCGCTCGACTGGAAGCCGGCTTGCTTGAGCGCTTTCACTTCGGCGTGGACCTGCGCGCGCGTGAGCGGCGGGTTCGACTGCGCGTGCGCGGCGAGCGGGGCGGATACGGCCAGGGCGATGGCAACTGCATGAATCAGGCGCTTCATGATCGAGACCTCCATGTTTCCGACTGGGCGGCCGGCCTTCGTTCGACGAAGCGGCTGCGGTTGAAAACAGTGTAGGCCCGGCCACGCGCGGGAAAAATGCGATCGCTCCCAACGCAGTGTTCTGCTGCTGGTAACAATGGGAGCGGGAGCGGCGGCCGCGTCGATGCGGCCGACCTAGGTGCGGCGGCGTGCGGAACGCCGCCGATGCACAGGCTTACACGAGCCCCGTCGTGTAGTACACGGCGATCACGAAGAACACCGCGAGCGTCTTGATGATCGTGACCGCGAAAATGTCGCGATACGACTCGCGGTGCGTGAGGCCCGTGACCGCGAGCAGCGTGATCACCGCGCCGTTGTGCGGCAGCGTGTCCATGCCGCCGCTCGCCATCGCGACGACCCGGTGCAGCACGTCCAGCGGGATATTGGCGGCCTGCGCGCCCTTGATGAACAGGTCCGACATCGCGGCGAGCGCGATGCTCATGCCGCCCGACGCCGAGCCCGTGATACCGGCGAGCGAGCTGACCGACACGGCCGCGTTGACGAGCGGGTTCGGGATGCTCTTCAGCGCATCGCCGACGACGAGGAAGCCCGGCAGCGCGGCGATCACACCGCCGAAGCCGTATTCGGACGCGGTGTTCATCGCCGCGAGCAGCGCGCCGCCGACCGCCGCCTTCGACCCGGCAGCGAAGCGGTCGCTGACGCGCCTGAACGCGGTGGCGACGACGAGCAGGATGCCGAGCAGCAGCGCGGCCTCGACCGACCAGATCGCGACGACCGTCTTGATCGACGTCGTCACCGGCGTATGCACGCCCGGCAGCACGTCGGGCGCGACCGTGTACGATGCGGCGCCGTACCACGTCGGGATCAGCTTGGTGAGCGCGAAGTTCGACACGCCGACGAGGATCAGCGGCAGGATCGCCAGCGCGGGATGCGGCAGCGACGTCACCTCGACGCGCTCCGGCTCGTTGACGAGCGACGTGCCGTAGCCTTCGCCCTTCGCCATCGCCGAACGGCGGCGCCATTCGAGATACGAGAGGCCGACGACGATGATGAACAGCGAGCCGATCGTGCCGAGCACGGGCGCGGCCCAGGCAGTCGTCTTGAAGAACGTGGTCGGGATGATGTTCTGGATCTGCGGCGTGCCGGGCAGCGAGTCCATCGTGAACGAGAACGCGCCGAGCGCGATCGCGCCGGGCATCAACCGTTTCGGAATGTTGCTCTGGCGATAGAGTTCGGCCGCGAACGGATACACCGCGAACACCACGACGAACAGCGACACGCCGCCATAGGTGAGCAGCGCGCACACCGCGACGATCACCGCATTCGCACGCGAGCGGCCGATGTAGCGGATCGCCGCATGGACGATCGACTCGGAGAACCCGGACAGTTCGATCACCTTGCCGAACACGGCACCGAGCATGAACACCGGGAAATAGAGTTTGACGAAGCCGACCATCTTCTCCATGAAGATGCCGGAGAAGACCGGTGCGACGGCGGCGGGGTCGGTCAGCAGGACCGCGCCGAGCGCGGCGATCGGCGCGAACAGGATCACGCTGTAGCCGCGATACGCGGCGAACATTAGAAACGCCAGCGCGGCGAGGACGATCACGAAAGACAAGGGAGTCTCCTAATTGCTTGGAATGGCTTTGGTTGTTGTTCGATCGCGGGACGCGCCGCGGACCGGGACGGGTTCGTGCAGGTTTCGTGCCATCGGCCGGATTGCGCCGCCGGACATGGGTCCGGCGCAGGCCGGCGGGCCCGCGCCGGCCAATGTCTGAAGATTCTACATAAAACGTCTCCATCGGGAGACGATTTGGCCGTCCGGACAGCCCGTCGAATCGGCCAGGGCATTCCCTGACAAGGCATTCCGGCGCATCTCCGAAATGAGATACTTCGTCTCGTTCCGGAGACATCCGGCCAAACATATGCGGAGACGACGACACGATGATGAACGACTGGGCCCGCCTGCCCGTCAATTACGGCGACGTGCTGCGGCGCGCCGCCGAGTCGCTGTTTCGTACGTTCGAGGATTCGAGTGCGGGCACGGTGGTCGTCGATCGCGACGCGCGCGTCGTGTGGATGAACGAGCGTTATGCGGCGCGTTTCGGGTTCGCCGATCCTCAGCAGGCAGTCGGCCTCGACTGCGAGGCGGTGATTCCGAACAGCCTGATGCGCGAGGTCGTGTCGACCGGACAGCCGATCCTGCTCGACATCATGGAGACGGGCCGCGAGCCGCTCGTCGTCACGCGCCTGCCGTTGAAGAACGAGGCGGGCGAGACGGTCGGCGCGATCGGCTTCGCGCTGTTCGACCAGTTGAAGACGCTCACGCCGATCTTTTCCCGCTACGCGCAGCTTCAGCAACAGCTGATCGCGACGCAGCGTTCGCTCGCGCAGGCGCGCCGAGCGAAATACACGTTCGCGAGCTTCGTCGGCACGAGCGCCGCGAGCCTCGAAACCAAGCGGCAGGCGCGGCGTGCGGCGCAGGTCGATTCGCCGGTGCTGCTGCTCGGCGAGACGGGCACCGGCAAGGAACTGCTCGCGCATGCGATCCACGCGGCGTCGGCGCGCGCGCTCCAGCCGCTCGTGACCGTCAACGTCGCGGCGATTCCCGACACGCTGCTCGAAACCGAATTCTTTGGCGCGGCGCCGGGTGCGTATACCGGTGCCGACCGCAAGGGGCGCGTCGGCAAGTTCGAGCTGGCCGATCGCGGCACGCTGTTTCTCGACGAGATCGGCGACATGCCGCTGCCGCTGCAGGGCAAGCTGCTGCGCGTGTTGCAAGACAAGGAGTTCGAACCGCTCGGCTCGAACCGGATCGTGCGCGCGGATGTGCGGATCATCGCCGCGACGTCGGCCGACCTGCCCGCGCTGGTCGAGGCCGGCCGCTTTCGCGCGGATCTCTATTACCGGCTCAACGTGTTGACGATTCACGCGCCGCCGCTGCGCGAGCGCGCGTCCGACATCGCGGCGCTCGTCTACGCGACGCTGGAGGAACTGGCCGCGCAGCACGGCCGCGCCGCCCACTGTGAACTGACCGACGATGCGCTCCGGGTGCTGTGCGCGTACCCCTGGCCGGGCAATGTACGCGAGCTGCGCAACACGCTCGAGCGTGCGCTGATGCTGTCGGATCGCTCGGTGATCGACGCGCGTGCGCTCGCGCCGTTCCTCGGGCCGATGCGCGTGGCGCCCGACAGCGTGCCGGCGGGCACGCGGGTTGCGCCGTCGCCGGCCGGCCGGGACGCTGGCGACGCATCGGCCCCGCCTGGTGCGCCGGTCGTTTCGTATACCGATGCATTGGCCGCGTGGGAGCGCCAGTTCCTGATCGATGCGCTGGCCGCTTGCGACGGCAAGGTGGTGGAAGCGGCCGCGCGCATCGGCATCGGTCGGGCGACGCTCTACAAGAAACTGGCGGCGCTGGGAATCGACCGGTGGCCAGCGGCGACGGATGCGCGCGGACATGAGGAACGGCACCGGTGACGTGCCCGACAGGAGACAACGATGAAGCGAATCGGCATCGTCGGATGGCTGGCGGTACTGGTGACGACGTCGTCGTTCGCGCAGTCGAGTGACGCGGATGCACCTGCGGCACGGCGCAACTGGTACAACGATCCGTTCGTCGTGCTGTCGCGGGATTTCGCCGAATGCCCGCTGCCGCTCGGCCCGTGGATGACGCGCGCCGAGATGGAGGACGACGCGCACTACCGGGTCGAGCGCGGGACCACCTGCTGGCTCGCCCACCGCTGCACGAAACCGAATTCCTATATGTATGACGCGCCGATCGCCGCGGCGGCCAAAGCGCATTTCGCGGGCACCGATCGTCTGCATGGCACGAGCCTGTGGATCACCGTGCAGCGGCGCTTCATTTACGTCGAAGGGTGTGCCGATCCGGCATTCGACCGGCAGGCGCTCGCGCGCGAACTCGGCGCGCTTCCCGACGTCGAGCAAGTATTCGTTCGCATCACCGAAGATCCGCGCCGGGCCGTGCCGTACAAGACGCGCGGACGCCCCGACCGGACACCCGACTGAACGCGGGGCGACAGTGCATGGCATACTCGCGACATTCAAAAATAGGTTGACGGAAACAACAATGAAACACATGCTTGCGGCGGTCTGTCGGTGGCCTCGAACGCATTGGTGTCGGGCCGGATTGTTGGCCCTGGTTGCGGGGCTCGGCGGGTGCGGCGGCGGGGCGCCATTGTTCACTTCGGACGGACGCCCCACTACGCAGGTGCAGTGCACCGGTGGCGACTGGAGCAATTGCACGGACAACGCCCGAGCCCTCTGCAATGGGGAATTCGACGTCATCCAGCGATCGACCGATGACGCCGTGCGAAATCTTCTCTTCGCATGCAAGAAGAAAAGCGGTTATTGATCCCGTCATGACCGGCTGAGGAGACCATGATCGGGTGAAGCGCTTTTCCATTCGCTTGGAGTCGGCTATTTTTCATGAATAACACTCACGGAGTCCCATCCATATGGCGACCTACAGGCAACTGACCGCGCAGCTCGAAAGACTTCAGCAAAAGATCGACAAGGAACGCGAAAAGGCGATTACCGATGCGATTGCCGCCATTCGGGCGAAAATCGAGGAGTTCGACATTACGGCAGAGGAACTCGGTTTTCTTCCGATGGGCACCGCCGCTGCCGCGAAGCCGAAGCGTCCGTTGCCGCCGAAGTACCTGAACCCGAAGACGGGCGAAACGTGGAGCGGCCGCGGGCGTGCGCCGGCGTGGCTCGGCAAGAACCGGGCGCGTTTCCTGATCAAGGACTGACTCCCGAAAATCCTCACCTTTCGTGCGCTGACTGACGGTGCGAACGGCCCTGCGGCCGTCGCACCGTTTTGTTTTTGGGCAGCGGCAATGCGATTCGGGGCCGCGAATTGAACGGCAATGCCGCGCGATTAATGGATACCTTTTTGCGAATTCGCTGCGATTCGCCCGGATATCACCGCGAATTCCCGTAAACAACCCCGCAATGACGCGGCATGCGCGCATTGGCATGCTCGATCTTCGCGGTGCTGACGTACGACCGATTGCCGTCACCTCTCGCGTATTTACACGCTGCGCCGTGCTATTCCCGAACTTGCTCACCATGGCTCCTGTAAATCCTCACCTTTGAAGTGGCGATCGGATGACCGCATCGTTACGCCTTCGCCCGTTGCATCGTGCGAAGGCGTCGGTTACCGGCTCATGTTGCGGGCATTGATGCGCGTCGCACAGTCGGCCGTTCGGCATATAGGCAGCCGTATCGGGTTCGCCTATGCTTGGAGTTCGCGTCGGCCGGCACATGGCTATCTGGTCCGTGTGCCGGTCGGTTCGTCTTTCGTTACCGTAGGGAGCCGATGTGACCGTCCGCCATCTCGATGCATTGTTCCAGCCAAGGTCCGTTGCCGTCGTCGGTGCATCGTCGCGCGCCGGCAGTATCGGTGCGATGGTGTGGGCGCGCGTGCTCGACGGTGCATTTGACGGGCCCGTGTGGCCCGTCAATCCGAAGCACCGCGAACTGAACGGGCATGCGGTCGTGGCCGATGTCGACCGCCTTCCCGCGCCGCCATCGGTCGCCGTGATCTGCACGCCGCCTGCCACGTGGGCCGGCATCGTGCGCAAGCTCGGCGAGCTCGGCACGCGCGTCGCGGTGATCGTCGGCGAAGCGCGCACCGACGCCGATCGTGCGGCACTCGATCGCACGCTCAAGGCCGCGAAGCCGTTCGTGCTCCGTATCGTCGGGCCCGGCAGTCTCGGCGTGCTGTCGCCCGCGCGGCATGCGCATTTCGGCGCGCCGGCCTATACGGCGCGATCGGGCGGCGTCGCGTGGGTGTCGCAATCGAACGCGCTGACGAACGCGGTACTGGGCTGGGCCGATGCGCGAGGCCTCGGCTTTTCGCACGTCGTCGCGCTGGGCAGCGAGTCCGACGTCGATGCGGGCGATGTTCTCGACTACCTCGCCAGCGATCCCGGCACGCGCGCGATCCTGCTCGAGCTCGACACCGTATGCGCTGCGCGCAAGTTCATGTCGGCAGCGCGCGCGGCGGCGCGTAACAAGCCGGTGCTCGCGCTGCGCACCGGGCGCGCCGATCCCGGCGATGCGCTTTACACGGCGGCGTTCCAGCGTGCGGGGATGGTGCGCGTCGATGCGCTCGACGATCTGCTCGACGAGATCGAGACGCTCGGCGTCGGTCGCGTCACCGCGCGGGGCGCGGCGACGCTCGTGACGAGCGACGCGGGTGTCGCGAAGCTTGCGGGCGATGCGGTCGCGGAGGTGCGCGACGTGCTGGCCGACTGGCCGGCGGCGGCAACGTCGGCGGTAGCGGCCGCGCTGCCGCATCTCGCCGGGCCCGGCAATCCGCTGATGCTCGGCGACGATGCGCGTCCCGAGCATTTCGGCGCCGCCGTCAAGGCGCTCGCGCCGTTTCCGCAAACAGGCGCGCTGTTCGTCGTGCATTCGACGTCCCACAGCGCGCCGGCCGATGCGGTCGCGCGCACGCTGATCGAATTGCGGCAATACGCATACCGCGGCATCCTCGCGTGCTTCTTCGGTGCAGTTGACGCGGCGACGCGCGACGCCCTGCACGCGAACGGAATCCCGGTGTACACCACGCCGCAGCGGCTTGCGCGCGCATACGCGCGGCTGGTCGACTACAACCTCGGGCGGCAGTTGCTGATGCAGACGCCCGAGGGCACGCCGCTGCAGCCGGTCGAGTGCGTCGCGTCCGCACAGGTCGAGGCCCGCCAGATGGTCGAGGCCGGCGAGCATGAACTGGCCGGCGAAGCAGCGTTACGCTGGCTCGCTCACTTCGGGATGCACGGTGAGCCGGCCGACGCGTCGGCGGCCGCCCGAGTCGTCGACGTCACGGTCGACATGTACGACGATTCGAACTTCGGTCCGGTGTTCCGCTATGCCGTGCCGCCGGCAGACGGCGTATCGGCGCCGTTCATCGTGTACGGGCTGCCGCCGCTCAATACGGTGCTCGCCCGCGCGGTCATGGAGCGCTCGCCCTACGCGCGCCGTGCGCCCGTCGAGCCAACGCTCGATGCGCTGACGGCGCTGTCGCAAGTCGTTTGCGACGTGCGCGAAGTCGTCGCGATGTCGGTCACGCTGCGCGTGCTGTCCGACCGTGTATACATCACCGCGCCGCGCCTCACCCTGGCGACGGGGCGCAGCCGGCTCGCGATCATGCCGTATCCGCGTCATCTCGAGCAGACGCTCGAATGGCGCGGCGAGACCGTGACGATTCGTCCGATCCGTCCGGAAGACGAGGAGGCGCACAACGAGTTGCTCGGCGCGATGACGCCGGACGATCTGCGAATGCGGTTCTTCGGTGCGGTGCGCAGCTTCGATCATTCGCAAGTCGCGCGCATGACGCAGATCGACTACGACCGTGAGATGGCCTTCATCGTGTCGTTTACCGACGTGTCGGGCCGGTCGCACACGCTCGCGGTGGCGCGCGCGGTCGCCGATCCCGACAACGAGACGGCGGAGTTCGCGATTGCCGTGCGGCCCGATCAGAAGGGCAAGGGGCTCGGGCGGCTGATGATGACCCGCATCATCGACTACGCGCGATCGCGCGGCACCGCATGGATGATCGGCGAGGCGCTGCGCGAAAACACCGCGATGATTTCGCTGGCGAAGTCATGCGGCTTCGCGGTATCGACGACGGAGGAACCCGGCGTGGTTGGGTTCAGGATGAAGTTGCAATCGTAGTCGCATGGGCGACGGTGCGCGAACGTGCTGCGGTATCGCGCACTGTCGACGGGGCCCGCATGATGTCGCGTGACGCATGGCCGCGGTTGCGCGGATTCTTCGCGGTTCGCAATGCAGACCATTCGGCGTGTTCGATCGAATCCGCGAAGCGATGCGACGCTCCGTGACCACCGGGGAAAGGCGCTCGCGTCGAGTCACTGCATCCGCGGCGGGCGAGTTGCGTGCGTCGATGGCCTTCGCATTTCGCCGATTCGGGTGGCGTACCGCGGCGTGCTGACACCCGCATTCGCACCCGCAGCATCGGAAACAGAACAAAGGTGAGATTTTTCGGGAGCCGCGAGTGAGCTTTTCCGGGAGCGGCTGGGTGAGCCGATACGGGAGCATTCGGTGAGCCTTCCGGGAACGGCCGGTGAGCCCTTGCGGGAAGCCCTGGTGAGCCTTTCCGGGAAAGGGTGGTGAGCGTCTGCGGGAGACGTCGGTGAGGACGTTCGGGAGGGGGCGGTGAGCGTCTCCGGGAGCATTCGGTGAGCTTTTACGGGATGCCCGGGTGAGCGCTTACGGGACGCTTCGGTGAGACTTTTCGGGAGCCTACGAACGCAGTGCTCCGCCAGACGCGGCGCTGGCCTTTGCCGGCGTCCGCGCCGGTGCGGGCACGCATGAACCGTGCCCGCGATAGCGTTTACGCGGCGAGTTTCGACGCCGCGTCGTTCACCTGGTCACGCGAAATCGCGAGTTCCTCGAGGTGCGCGTCCGCATAAACGCCACCGGTTTCGCGCTCGAGGCGGGCGATGGTCAGCGCGCAACGCGCGGTGTCCTTCGGCATCGCGATGAAGCGCTTGACCGATTCGCCGGACGTAAACGCGTCGAACAGCGCGCCGCGCACGTCGTCCGGAAGCGTCTTGGTCCATTGATACGGCTTGCCGTTGAACGTGATCGACGGCGGCAGCGTGCGTTCCTTCTTGGTGGCCGTGATGAGGCCGTAGGTGCGCGCGGCGTCGCCGATCTGCTCGGGCGAGAAGAGTTCGTCGGGCGTGATGCCGAACTGCTCGATGTAGTTCTCGATCGCCAGCATCGCTGCGGCACGATCGTCACGCTTCTTCTGTGCGCGCGCGACGATATCGCGCAGCTCGTCCGCTTCCTCGGGGGTGATCGTGAAGCTCGCCTGCTTCTGCTGAAGTTCGGAGAAACGCTGGAATTCTTGATCGTTCAGAAGTTTGGCCATGACATCCATCGGACACGACGGCCGTGACAGCCGGCCGCCGTAGTTTTTGAGAGGGCCGCTATTCTAGCGTAGCGCCGGGCGCGCGGCGCTCGCACATTCAGCTGGTTTCCACGCGGCACATCGACAACTGACCGGCCGTATCGCGCAGCCCTGCGACGACCACGTCAATAGAGGGCGCCATGTGCGCATCGATCCGGCGCATGTACGGGCAGGTCAGCACCGCGATCGCATGGCCGGAGGGCCCGAGGATCGGCGCGCTCAGGTCGGTCAAGCCGTACGCCTGGCGGCTGTCCTGGCGCACGTAGCCGGCCTGTCGGATCGACTGGCACGCGTAGGCGAGTTCCTGCTCGTTGATCGGCGTTTCGCCCTTGACCTTGCGATGCTCGGCCAGCATGTGCGCACGCTGCTCGGAACCCTGGAACGACAGCATCACCCGCCCCGACGCCGTGTCGGCGAGCCCGACGCGCGAGCCGAGCCGCACCGACACGCCCCACGGGCCGGGCCCGTCGACCTGCGCGATCACGAGCAGGTTGCCGCGATCGTAGACGGTCAGATAGCACGACTGCTCGGCGGCGTCGGCGAAGCGCTGCATCAGCGGCAAGGCTTCGGCGATCAGCCGGTTCATCGGCGGATGCCGGTGCGCGAGCGCGAACAGTTTCAGGCTGAGCGTGTAGCGGTCGCCGCTGCTCGAGCGCATCACATAGCGGCGCGCAACGAGACGTTCGAGCATCCGGTAGATCTCGCTCGCGTTGCGTCCGAGCTCCTTCGTGATTTCGGTGCGGGTGAGCCCTTCCTTTTGTTCCGACAGCAGTTCGAGAATGTCGAGACCCTTGTCGAGCGCGGGCGCGCGATAGCGGTCGGCTGCACCCATCGACTCCCGTGCGTCGCTGCCGGGGAGCGGATCATTGGTCGTTTGCATCATGAGTAGGAAGTCCGGGAATTGCCATCGGTGGGCGACGCACGCTGGCCGGCTTTGCACGCGGATTCGAAAGGCCGCATGCGGTTCTGACCGCCGTCCGCGCGAGCTTAACAACAAACTTTCAGTGTGCAATGCAGCGTGTTTTTGCCGATCATTACCAAACAAGAACGGATCAATCGCGGTTTCCGATGACAGGGTCGCAACAAATATTGTGTATTCGTGGTCCGATGGCAACGCAAGGCGCCATTCGACACCGTGTCGTTGCAGGCGTCCCGGATGCTGCGACGCAGCACCCGCAGGCGCACCAATAGTCGGTATCCGTCGCGCGCCATTTCACGGCGGCCCGCCGATGGTACAAAGAGCGGCGGGCCAGCGACGGCGCGGCCGCGCGTGAAGCCGGCCAGCACGGGCCGGCACATGCCGCGGTTACCGGGCCGTCGTCGCCGATGCGCAGACCGGCGGCCGCCCGTTCGATGCGCGTCGCACTTCGGTGCGACGCCGCGATCGCTGCGCCCGCGCGAGTCTCGCGTGTCGAATGGCGTGCCGGATACGGCGCCGACGCGCGTCATCGACGATCGACATTCAGTCCGGCGCGTGGCCGCAAGCGGCTGCGTCGGCCGGTATCCTGTCCCATTCGACAACAGAGGTTGAGCACGATGAAACTGCTTCGCTATGGCCCGTCCGGCCAGGAAAAGCCCGGCATTCTCGACGCAAATGGCCGGATTCGCGACCTGTCCGCGCACGTGCCGGATCTTGCCGGCGACGCGCTGTCCGACGCCGGTCTCGCGCGCCTGCGCGCGATCGACCCGGCCACGCTGCCGCTCGTCTCCGGCGAGCCGCGCATCGGTGCGTGCGTCGGGCGCGTCGGCAAATTCATCGGCATTGGTCTGAACTATGCCGATCACGCAGCCGAAGCCGGCATGCCGGTGCCAAAGGAACCGGTGGTATTCGGCAAGTGGACGAGTTCGATCTGCGGTCCGAACGACGGCATCGACATTCCGAAGGGTTCCGTGAAGACGGACTGGGAAGTCGAGCTCGGTGTCGTGATCGGCACGGCGTGCAAGGACGTCGACGAAGCGCGCGCGCTCGATTACGTCGCCGGCTACTGCGTCGTCAACGACGTGTCCGAGCGCGAGTGGCAGATCGAGCGTGGCGGCCAGTGGGACAAGGGCAAGGGCTTCGACACGTTCGGCCCGATCGGCCCGTGGCTCGTCACGCGCGACGAGGTGCCCGATCCGCAGCGCCTCGACCTGTGGCTCGAGATCGACGGCCACCGCTATCAGAACGGCAACACGCGCACGATGGTGTTCACCGTCGCGCAACTGGTCGCCTACCTGTCGACCTGCATGACGCTGCAACCGGGCGACGTGATCACGACCGGTACGCCGCCGGGCGTCGGGATGGGGATCAAGCCGTCGCCGGTGTTCCTGAAGGCCGGCCAGACGGTGCGCCTCGGGATCGACGGGCTCGGCGAGCAGTTGCAGCGCACGCGCAACGCGCAGTAAGCGCTTGCGCGGGTCGAGTGGCGGGCGCAACCGGCCGCCACCCGCCGCCATCCGCCGCGTTGTCCGATCGCATCGCTTAATCGCCGGCGCCGACCGTCGCGAACCGAACATCGATGCAGCAAAGACAAGGGCCCGATTCCGCGCAATGCGGAATCGGGCCCTTGTCTTTCATCCGCGTCCCGACTAAGCCGATCAGACGACGTTGTCCAGCTCGCAATGGGCTTCGAGCCGATACCCGTCGGGATCGACGACGAACGCCGCGTAATAGCCGGGGCCGTAGCGCTCGCGTTTGCCCGGCCCGCCGTTGTCGTGCCCGCCGTGCTGCAGCGCGGCTCGATAGAACGCATCGACTTCCACCGGCGACGCTGCGCGAAACGATACATGCAACCCCGACTCGGGATCGGCGACGACGGGGCGCGCCGCGTGCTGCAACCACAACACCGGTTCGGTGGTGCCGTAGCCGAGGGATCCGTCGTCGCTATACAGCCGCTTGTAGCCGAGCGCGCCGAGCGTGCTGTCGTAGAACGCGCGGCTGCGGTCGATGTGGGCAACGCCGAACGAAAGGTGATCGATCATCTTTGGCTCCTTGAACTGAAGGGGACATCAGTGCAGCAAAGCTGTTTTAACCACCATGCTGGTTATGTTAGAAAGCGCCCATGCGCTTGTCAACCGGCATGGTGGTTAGATACGATCGCGGCATGGACAAGACGCAACCTTCCGTCACGACCGACTGCCTGATTCCGGCACCGTCCGACACGTTGAGCATCGATTTCGCGAACACGCTGTACTGGCGCGGCGCCGACGCGCCGACCGAAACCTTCGGCACGCTGGACGACCTGTTCGCGTGGTGCCGCGAACAGGCGGGCGTGCCGGCCGGCCTGACCGACGCATGTCGCGCACAAGAGAAGAAGCAGGATGACGAGCCGGCGATGCTGGCGCGCGCGCTCGCGTTGCGCGAGGCGCTGTACCGGCTCTTTCACGCGCAAGCGGAGCGGCGCGAGCCGCACGCCGACGATCTCGCGCTGCTGGGCGGTTTTCTGGCGGAAGCGGCGCCGCGCGTCGCGCTCGCGCGGATCGACGGCGGCTATGCGTGGCGGATCGGGGGGCGCGCCGGCGCCGGCGTGGGCGCGACGCTCGCGGGGCTGTTGAGCCCGGTGCTGTGGTCGGCGACCGACCTGCTGGGCAGCGCGCGGCTCGCGAAGGTCAAGCGTTGTGCGAACGACGCATGCCAGTGGCTGTTCATCGACGACAGCAAGAACGGCAGCCGCCGCTGGTGCTCGATGTCGTCGTGCGGCAATCGCGCGAAGGCATATCGCCACTATCACAAGGCCGATTGACGGCGGCGCGCGTCCAGCGCGTCCTGCCTGCGACGCGCAATCCGCGCATGCCGCGCATCGCGCCCGAACCTATTTCGCCGACAGCTTGCGCCACAGCGTGGTCTTGCTGATGCCCAGCATCGCGCACGCGCGATCGCGGTCGCCGGCGCATGCGTCGAGCACCGCGCGGATCTCGTCGGCTTCCGCGCGGCGGCGGCGTGCGTGCAGCGTCTGCGCGTCGTCGGCATCGGCCGCGTCGGGCGGCGTCGTGAACAACTCCGGCGCGATCGCCTGCAGCGCCTCGGGCGCGAGCGCGGCGCACGGGGCGCCCGGATCCTGCTCGTCGACTTCCTCGGCCAGTTCCACCGCGATCCGCTCGACCACGTTCTGCAGCTCCCGCACGTTGCCGGGA
>NZ_VWWG01000161.1:0-14198 GCF_011753085.1 Burkholderia sp. Tr-862 | reverse complement strand
GTCGCGGCTCGACCGGCGCGCGCGGCGCGACAACGTGATCGCGGCGTTCGCGGTGACGGACGATCTCACCGGCCGCCACGTGGCGCTCGTCGACGACGTGATGACGTCCGGCGCGACACTCGCGGCCGCCGCGCACGCACTGAAGGCGGCGGGCGCCGCGCGCGTGACGAATCTGGTTGCGCTGCGCACCGCCAGGGATTAATTAGATAGAGAGGCCGGCCGCCCGCACGCGGCGACGGCCGTCACGAACCGGCCGGCAGGGATGGCGTGCACGTTGCTCCGCCCCGGCCGGCCCAGCCAGACCCAACCATGTTCAACGTCATCCTCGTCGCTCCCGAAATTCCGCCGAACACCGGCAACGTGATCCGCCTGTGCGCCAACACCGGCGCGCGCCTGCATCTGATCGAGCCGCTCGGCTTTCCGCTCGACGACGCGAAGATGCGCCGCGCGGGCCTCGACTATCACGAGTACGCGGAAATGCGCGTGCACCGCGACTGGGACGCGTTCGTCGCGGCCGAAGCGCCCGATCCCGCGCGAATGTTCGCGTTCACGACCCGCGGTTCGGGCCGCTTCCACGACCACGCGTTCGTGCCGGGCGACTGGTTCGTGTTCGGCTCGGAAACGCGTGGCCTGCCGGCCGACGTGCTCGAGCGCTTCCCGAACGAACAGCGCGTGCGCCTGCCGATGCGGCCGGGCAATCGCAGCCTGAACCTGTCGAACACGGTGGCGGTGGTCGTGTTCGAGGCGTGGCGCCAGGCCGGCTTCGAAGGCGGCGCCTGACACGCCCGTCCGGCCGGCACGCGCTAGATGCGCGCGAGCCGCGCGCGATACAGGTCGTATATGTCGGATGAAAAACACGCGAACACCACGCGCGTGAGGTTCGGCGCCTGCGGCAGCATTTCGGCGACCGTGCCGACCGCGATGTCGACGGCCTCGTCGGCCGGATAGCGGTATATGCCGCAACTGATCGCCGGGAATGCGATCGATGTCGCCGCAACCTCTTCGGCCAGCTCGATCGCGCGCCGGTAACACGCGGCGAGCAGGTCGGGCTCGCCGCGCCCGCCGCCGTGCCACACCGGGCCGACCGCATGAATCACGTACCGCGCCGGCAGCCCGTGGCCGCGCGTGAGCTTCGCGTCGCCGGTCGCACAGCCGCCAAGCGTGCGGCACTCGGCCAGCAGGCCCGGGCCGGCCGCGCGATGGATCGCGCCGTCGACACCGCCGCCGCCGAGCAGCGAACCGTTCGCGGCGTTGACGATCGCGTCGACGTCGAGCGTCGTGATGTCGACGAGTTGCGCGTCGAGCGTGGTGGAACCGATCCGAAGCATGACACCCTCCCGAAATGCCGGAGACTGTTCAAGCGTAGTGCGCTTTGGCGCCGCCCGCTTTGCGCGAGCGCGCCCGGCCGCAAGAAATCGGCGCGCTTCGTCGGTGTTATTCGGCGCGCGCGTCGCGCCGCAGCAGGCCGCTGACCGCATCGCGTGGTGCCACGCCGTCGAACAGCACGCCGCACACGGCTTCGGTGATCGGCATTTCGATCGATTCCGCGCGCGCGAGTGCGAGCACGGCCTGCGCGCAGCGCACGCCTTCGGCCACGTGGCCGAGCGCACCGAGGATGTCGTTCAGCGAGCGGCCGGCCGCCAGTTGCAGGCCGACCGTGCGATTGCGCGACAGGTCGCCCGTCGCGGTCAGGATCAGGTCGCCGAGGCCCGTGAGGCCCGTGAAGGTTTCCGCGCGGCCGCCGAGCGCGACGCCGAGGCGCGACATTTCCGCGAGGCCGCGCGTGACCAGCGCGGCGCGCGCGTTCAGTCCGAGCCCGAGCCCGTCGGCGATGCCGGTCGCGATCGCCAGCACGTTCTTCACCGCGCCGCCGACCTCGACGCCGACCACGTCGTCACCCGTGTAGATCCGCATCGCGCCGTGATGGAACGCGGCGAGCGTGCGCTCGCGGCATTCGGCGGACGCGCTCGCGACCGTCAGCGCGACGGGCAGCGCAAGCCCGACCTCGCGGGCGAAACTCGGCCCCGACAGCACGCCATTGCTGTGCTGCCCCGGCAGTTCGGCCGCGATCACCTGATGCGGCAGCAGATGCGTATCGGCCTCGAAACCCTTGCAGACCCATACGACATGCGCGGGCACGCAGCCCGCGTCGCGCATTGCACCGAACAGCGTGCGCAGGCCGGCCACCGGCGCGGCGATCACGCACAGCGCATCGTCCGCGGCGCCGTGCGCGAGCGCGGCGCCGAGATCGGCGTCGTAGCGCAGCGCATCGGGCAGCGCGATGCCGTCCAGATAGCGGGAATTTTCGTGCCGGGCCTGCAGCCCGGCGATCAGCGCGGCGTCGCGCGCCCAGAGAAGCGTGTCGTGCCGCGCGGCCAGATGGCCCGCGAGCGCGGTGCCCCAGGCACCGGCGCCGAGAACGGCTACTTTCATACCCAGCACCGGTCCGGAGTGAAACGTCAGTTCAGCGTCGAGCCGTTCGGCGCGCCTGCTGCGCCGGCCTGCTGCTGCTGAAGCTGCGCGAGACGCTGCTCGTACAGCGCCTGGAAGTTGATTTCCGCCAGGTGGATCGGCGGGAAGCCCGCACGCGTGATCGCATCGGCGATGTTCGAGCGCAGGTACGGGAACAGGATCGTCGGGCAAGCGATGCCGACGAGCGGGTCGAGCTGTTCGTCGGGAATGTTGCGAATGTCGAAAATGCCGGCCTGCTTCGCTTCGATCAGGAACGCGACCTTGTCCTTCACCTTCGCGGTGACGGTGCCCGACACGACGACTTCGAACACGCTTTCCGCCAGGCGCTCGGCCTTCACGTCGACTTCGACTTCAACCGACGGCATGTCCTGCTCGAGGAAGATCGCCGGCGAATTCGGCTGCTCGAGCGACATATCCTTCAGGTAGACGCGCTGGATGTTGAAGAACGGTTGATTTTCGACGTCGGACATGGTGTTTCCCTAAAAGTGGTGACGGGGCGGCCCGGCTTCACGCCGGCCGCCTCGGTTGGATCCTGCGCGCCCAAGCCGCGGCGCGGCCGGCGGCCATTCTGCCCTAATCAGGCTGCTTGCAGAAGCGGCAACAGGCCGCCCTCGCGGTCGAGCTTCGACAGATCGTCGTAACCGCCGACGTGCGTGTCGCCGATATAGATCTGCGGCACCGTGCGGCGGCCCGTGCGCGACATCATTTCCTCGCGGCGGGTCGGATCGCGGTCGATCAGCACCTTCTCGATCTGCTCGACGCCGCGCAGCTTCAGCAGGCGCTCGGCCTGAATGCAATACGGACACACCTGGGTGCTGTACATCAAAACCTTGCTCACTTCGCCACTCCTTGTTTGACGACCGGCATCCCGGCCTGCTGCCACGCGGCGACGCCGCCCTCGAGCACGTGCACCTCGGCATAGCCTGCCGCCTGGACCTCGCGCGCCGCCTTCTGCGACTGCTGGCCGTTCTGGCAGACGAGCAGCACGGGGGTGCTCTTGTTTTTCGCGACCTGCGCGATTTTCGCGCCGATCTCGCCGGCGGCGACCTGACGCGCCGACGGCAGGTGACCGGCAGCGAAGTCGGTCGCCGCGCGCAGGTCGATCACGACCGCGTTGCGGCGGTTGATGAGCTGCGTCGCCTCCGCGGCCGACAGGCCGCCGCGGCCGCGACGCAGGGCGGGCCATGCAAGCAGGCCGCCGGAAACCAGCAGGATCGCGATAAGGGCCAGGTTCGTGTAATCGGTAAAGAACTTCACGGAAATCCGCCGGAAAAAGAGAAATCGGAAAAGGACAATCCCGCCATTATAAAATAACCGTCTTGCGCGATGGCGGACCCGGGCCTGGGTACCGCGCGACGCGCCCCGCTTCCCTATCACTACCGACCGCAAGATCCATGTACAAACTCGTTCTCATCCGCCACGGCGAATCGACGTGGAACAAGGAAAACCGCTTCACCGGCTGGGTCGACGTCGACCTGACCGAACAGGGTCGCAACGAGGCCTACCAGGCCGGCGAACTGCTCAAGGAGGCCGGCTACACGTTCGACATCGCGTACACGTCGGTGCTCAAGCGCGCGATCCGCACGCTGTGGCACGTGCAGGACCGGATGGACCTGATGTACCTGCCGGTCGTCCACTCGTGGCGCCTGAACGAGCGCCACTACGGCGCGCTGTCGGGCCTGAACAAGGCGGAAACGGCCGCCAAGTTCGGCGACGACCAGGTGCTCGTGTGGCGCCGCAGCTACGACACGCCGCCGCCCGCGCTCGAGCCGACCGACGAACGCGCGCCGTTCAACGACCCGCGCTACGCGAAGGTGCCGCGCGAGCAGCTGCCGCTCACCGAGTGCCTGAAGGACACGGTCGCGCGCGTGCTGCCGCTGTGGAACGAATCGATCGCGCCGGCCGTCCGCGCGGGCAAGCAGGTGCTGATCGCCGCGCACGGCAACTCGCTGCGCGCGCTGATCAAGTACCTCGACGGCATCTCGGACAGCGACATCGTCGGCCTGAACATCCCGAACGGCGTGCCGCTCGTGTATGAACTCGACGAAGACCTGAAGCCGATCCAGCACTACTACCTGGGCGACCAGGACGCGATCGCGAAGGCGCAGGCCGCCGTCGCGAAGCAGGGCAAGGCGGGCTGACGCCCGTCACGCCGGGCAGGCCGCATCGCACTCGGCCGGTCCGGCCCGCCCCGGCGCGCGGCGCGAACCTTCGCGGCCCCGATGCTGTCGAATCCGCTTTCGAATCCGCCGCGCGTCCGGCGGCGCCCGGCCAGTGCCCGGCCCCCTGGGCCTCGGGACCGCTGCACCTGGACCATTTCCGCAGCGTTCCACTGAGTATTCGGACGAACAGTTATACTTGTCCGCTACATCCCCGCTACCGCCACGCGCTTCCCGACCGCACCAGACTCTCTATGCGAATGAAATTGAAGAACATCGGCCTGATTGCCGCGGGCCTCGCCACGGGCGTGTTCGCCACGCTGCAGGTTTCGGCGTCGGCCGAGCAAACCGCCACGGCGCCGCTTCCCCTCGACCAGCTCCGCCTGTTCGCGGAAGTGTTCGGCCAGATCAAACGCGAGTACGTCGAGCCGGTCGACGACAAGAAGCTGCTGACGGCGGCGATCAAGGGCATGGTGTCGAGCCTCGACCCGCATTCGTCGTTCCTCGACAAGACCGACTATGACGAGCTGCAGGAGCAGACAAAGGGTCGCTTCGCGGGTCTCGGCATCGAGATCTCGCAGGAAGACGGCCTCGTCAAGGTGATCTCGCCGATCGAGGATACCCCCGCGTTCCGCGCCGGCATCCGTCCGGGCGACCTGATCACGCGCATCAACGACAAGCCGGTGCGCGGCATGACGCTCGACAAGGCCGTCAAGCAGATGCGCGGCGAGCCGGGCACCAAGGTCACGCTGACGATCTTCCGCAAGAGCGACGACCGCACGTTCCCGGTCACGGTCACGCGTGCGGTCATCCGCGTGCAGAGCGTGAAGATGAAGCTGCTCGACCCGGGCTACGCGTACATCCGGATCACGAGCTTCCAGGAGCGCACGACGCCCGATCTCGCCGCGAAGCTGCAGGACATCGCACGCCAGCAGCCGAACCTGAAGGGCCTGATCGTCGACCTGCGCAACAACGGCGGCGGCCTGCTGCAGAGCGCGGTCGGCGTCGCCGGCGCGTTCCTGCCGCCCGACTCCGTCGTCGTGTCGACCAACGGCCAGATCCCGGATTCGAAGCAGGTCTACCGCGACACCTACGACAACTACCGCCTGCCGTCCTTCGACGGCGATCCGCTGAAGAACCTGCCGCCGGTCTTCAAGAGCGTGCCGATGATCGTGCTGACGAACGCGTACTCGGCGTCCGCGTCGGAAATCGTCGCCGGCGCGCTGCAGGATTCGAAGCGCGCGCAGATCATGGGCAAGACGACGTTCGGCAAGGGCTCGGTGCAGACGGTTCGTCCGATGACGGCCGACACCGCGCTGCGACTGACGACCGCCTACTACTACACGCCGAGCGGCCGTTCGATCCAGAACAAGGGCATCACGCCCGACGTGCCGGTCGATCAGTACGCGGACGGCGATCCGGACGACGTGCTCGTGACGCGCGAGGTCGACTACACGAACCACCTCGCGAACACGCAGGATCCGAACGAGAAGAAGGAACAGGAAGAGCGCGAGCAGCGCCGGATGGACCAGCTGCGCGTCCTCGAAGAGCAGAACGACAAGAAGACGCCGGAGCAACGCCAGAAGGACCGCGATCGCAAGCCGATCGAGTTCGGCAGCGCCGACGACTTCATGATGCAGCAGGCGCTCAACAAGCTCGAAGGCAAGCCGGTGCAGGAATCGAAGTCGCGCCTCGCCGAGAGCACGACGAAGAACCCGGCCACCAAGGCCGCGACGCCCGCGAAGGCGTCGGGCGCGAAGGCCGCCGCACCGAAGCCCGCGTCGGCACCGCAGTAAGCGCCGGCCGGCATCCGACGGGCCATCGCGGGAAGACCGCGATGGCCCGTTTTTCATGCGCGCCTAAAATAACGCTACGTCCGCCGCCTCGCTCACGACTTCCCATGAACGACGATCAACTCCTTCGCTACTCCCGCCACATCCTCGTCGACGAAATCGGCATCGAGGCGCAGCAGCGCTTCCTCGACGCGCATGCGCTCGTCGTCGGCGCGGGCGGTCTCGGCTCGCCGGCCGCGATGTATCTGGCTGCCTCCGGAGTCGGCACGATCACGCTGGTCGATGCCGACACGGTCGACCTCACGAACCTGCAGCGCCAGATCCTGCACGTGACGGCCTCGGTCGGCCGCAGCAAGGTCGAATCGGGACGCGAAACGCTCGCGCGGCTGAACCCGGAAGTGACCGTGCATGCGGTCGCGGCGCGCGTCGACGATGCGTGGCTCGACGAACACGTGCCGCAGGCGAGCGTCGTGCTCGACTGCACCGACAACTTCGCGACGCGCCATGCGATCAACCGCGCGTGCGTCGCGCACGGCGTGCCGCTCGTGTCGGGCGCCGCGCTGCGCTTCGACGGCCAGATCAGCACGTTCGACTTCCGCGACCCGGCCGCGCCCTGCTACGCGTGCGTGTTTCCGGAAGACCAGCCGTTCGAGGAAGTCGCGTGCGCGACGATGGGCGTGTTCGCGCCGACGGTCGGGATCATCGGCGCGATGCAGGCCGCCGAAGCGCTGCGCGTGATCGGCGCGATCGGCACGACGCTCAACGGCCGGCTGATGATGCTCGATTCGCTGCGGATGGAATGGACCACGATGAAGATCGCGCGCCAGGCCGACTGCCCCGTGTGCCAGGGCCGGCACTGACGCGCGCGATGCATGCGCCGAGCGGCGCATGCGTGAGGTTTCCCTACTTTCGCGGCGGGTTCACGGCGCGTCCCGCGTCGCCTAGGCGGCCGCGTCGTCCGCGCGCGGTTCGGCGACCGACAGGCGCTTGAGCGCCGCCTGCACTTCCTCGGGCTCGAACGAGGCCAGCACGTCGGCCGTCGGCTTCTCGAGCGCCTTCAGGTGCGCGCGCAGGATCTCCTGCTTCACGACCAGCAACTGGCTCGGGTGCATCGAGAACTCGGTGAGCCCCATCCCGAGCAACAGGCGCGTGAGCGCCGGATCGCCCGCCATTTCCCCGCACACCGACACCGATACGCCCGCGCGCTTCGCTTCGCGCAGCGTATAGGCGATCAGGTGCAGCACCGCCGGATGCAGCGGGTCGTACAGGTGCGCGACCGCGTTGTCCGCACGGTCGATCGCGAGCGTGTACTGGATCAGGTCGTTTGTGCCGATCGACAGGAAGTCGAAGCGCTTCAGGAACAGCGGCAGCGCGATCGCCGCGGCCGGGATCTCGATCATCGCGCCGAGGCGCACGTTCGGGTCGTACGCGAGCCCCGCGTCGTCGAGCTGGCGCTTCGCCTCGCGGATCAGGTCGAGCGTCTGGTCGATCTCCTGCGCGTGCGCGAGCATCGGGATCAGGATCTTCACCTGCCCGAACGCGGACGCGCGCAGGATCGCGCGCAGCTGCGTGAGGAACATCTGCGGCTCGGACAGGCTCCAGCGGATCGCACGCAGGCCGAGCGCGGGGTTCGGCGCCGTCTCATAGCCTTCGTCGAGCGCCTCGAGCGGCTTGTCCGCGCCGACGTCGATCGTGCGGATCGTCACCGGCATGCCCTTCATCCACTCGACCGCACGCTTGTACGCGGCGAACTGCTCCTCCTCTTCCGGCATCTCCTTCTGATGCATGAACAGGAACTCGGAGCGGAACAGCCCGACGCCGACCGCGCCGGCCTCGACCGCGGCCTTCGCGTCGTCGGGCAGCTCGATGTTCGCGTACAGCTCGATCTTGGTGCCGCACATGGTTTGCGTCGGCGAGAACTTCAGGCGCTGCAGCTTGCGCTGCTCGAGCAGCTTCTCGGACTGGCGGTACGAATATTCCTCGAGGACGATCGGCGCGGGATCGACGATCACGATCCCCTGGTCGCCGTCGACGATGATCAGGTCGTCCTGGCGGATCAGCGCACTCGCATGCTGGACGCCGACCGCGGCCGGAATGCCTAGGCTGCGCGCGACGATCGCCGTGTGCGACGTGCGGCCGCCGAGATCGGTGACGAACGCCTGGAACGACTGCGACTTGAACTGCATCATGTCGGCCGGCGCGATGTCGTGCGCGACGACGATCATCTCGTTCTGGCCGCGCGCGGCCGCGCGATCGAGCGCCTGCGACGCGGACGGCGCGCCGGCGAGCGCCTTCAGCACGCGCTCGACCACCTGTTCGATGTCGGCCTTGCGCTCGCGCAGGTATTCATCCTCGATGTCGTCGAAGTGGCGCGTGAGCAGCTCGAGCTGCTCGGTCAGCGCCCATTCGACGTTGTAGCGGCGCGTGCGGACCAGATCGATGGTTTCCTGCACGAGCATCGCGTCGCTCAGGATCATCGCGTGCACGTCGATGAACGCGCCCACTTCGCTCGGGGTGTCGTCGGTCAGGTCGGCGCGCAGCGCCTCGAGTTCGCGATGCACGACCTCGCGCGCCGTGTGAAAACGCTCGACCTCGGCGTCGATCTGGTTCGCCTCGATCAGGTAATGGACGACGTCGAGCGCCGCCGGCGCGATCAGATACGCTCGCCCGATCGCGATACCACGTGAGACGGGAATGCCATGCAGCGTGAAGGACACGCGCACCTCCTCTATACATGTAAAGCCGCGGCACACTGCTGCGATGCGCTTATGACCCCGGTTAGCGATTATAAATTCCGTACCTCCGTGCTGACTGCATGCACCGCAGCATTGTGCTTTCCGCACCAATGCTCCGGACGAAAAAAAAGCCGCGGAAAACGCGGCATTCTGCTCCGATACGGCAACGATCCCGCGCGGGGATCACTGACCTTCGCCGAATTTGTCCGCGATCAGCTTGAGCAGCGCGTCCATCGCTTCGCGCTCGTCGGGACCTTCGGTCTCGATCGTCACCGAGCTGCCGATGCCCGCCGCGAGCATCATCACGCCCATGATGCTTTTCGCGTTGATCTTGCGCCCATTGCGCGTCATCCAGACTTCCGACTGGAAGTTGCCGGCCAGTTGCGTAAGCTTGGCCGATGCGCGTGCATGGAGCCCCAATTTGTTGACGATGGTGGTTTCTTGTTGAAGCATGATTCTCGGTCGGGTCGGTCGAGGCCGCCGGCGACGTGCGTCGGCGGATCGGTCTAAAACGGAAAAAGGGCGATCAGTGCGATTCGGTGCGCGGTTGCGGCTCGGGCGGAATCGGCGCGCACTGGCCGCAGCCGGCTTCGGTCGGCGGCGGCGGCGTGCCGGCCGCCACTTCATGGACGCCCTTCGCGCCGCCGGACAGCGCCTTGTCGACGAGCTTGTCGAGCGGCACGGTCCGGTAGCAGACGGCCCGCACCAGCATCGGCAGGTTCACGCCCGCCAGCACGCGCACGTTGTCGAGCTTCGCGAGCTGGCCCGCGATGTTCGCGGGCGTCGCGCCGTACATGTCGGTCAGCACGACGACGCCGTTCTCTTCCCTGAGCCGCGCGAGCTCCGCATGCGCGAACGCCATCACCTGGGTGGGGTCGCTGTCCGCCAGCACGTCGATACAGCCGATGCGCGCGGGCACGCCGCCGTAGATGTGCGCGATGCAGTCCCGCAACGCGGTGGCGAGCGGCGCGTGCGCGATGATCAGAATCCCGGCCATGTCAGACCGCCTCCGGCCGCCCCTGGCGGGCCGACGCCTCGCGGCGGCGCCACGAGCATAGCGAGTGTGGGAATCGTTTCATGTTCAGCCTTGCAACGGTTTCGGCCCGACCGCCGGGCCTTCGGCGCGCTGGTCGCGGCACCGGGCAAGCGGGCATTGTAGCAGGCCGGTCGAACCGCTCCGGCGACGGGGGGCCTGCGCGGCCGCCGCCGGAATTGCGCGCGAAGCGGGCTACGCGGCCGCCCGCTCCAGCGCGTCGATGAACATCGCGGCGACGTCGAAACCCGTCTGCTCCATGATTTCGCGGAAGCACGTCGGGCTCGTCACGTTCACCTCGGTCAACCAGTCGCCGATCGCGTCGAGCCCGACCAGCAGCAGCCCGCGCGCGGCGAGCACCGGCCCGAGCGTCTCGGCGATCTCGCGGTCGCGCGGCGTCAGCGGCTGCGCGACACCCAGCCCGCCCGCGGCGAGATTGCCGCGCACCTCGCTGCCCTGCGGGATCCGCGCGAGCGAATACGGCACCGGCTCGCCCGCGATCAGCAGGATGCGCTTGTCGCCGGCCGTGATCTCGGGGATGAACTTCTGAATCATCAGTGAGCGCGTGCCGTCATGACCGAGCATCTCGATGATTGCGCCGAGATTCATCCCGTCGGCCTTCACGCGGAACACACCCATCCCGCCCATCCCGTCGAGCGGCTTCACGATCACGTCGCCGTGCGCGGCGTGGAACGCACGCAAGCGCGCGGGGTCGCGCGTGACGAGCGTCGGCGCGACGAACTGCGGAAACTCGCCGATCGCGAGCTTCTCCGAGTGATCGCGGATCGACTGAGGTTTGTTGAACACGCGTGCGCCTGCACGCTCGGCCAGCTCGAGCATCCAGGTCGCCGTCACGTACTCCATGTCGAACGGCGGATCCTTGCGCATCAGCACCGCGCCGAACGACGTCATCTGACGCGATTCATGGGCGGCCGCCTCGTACCACGGATGGCGATGCAGGTCGGTCGTGTCGCCGACGATCGTCACGCGCTGCACGTCCGCCTCGACGCCCGAGCCCGTCCACGCGAGCTGGTGCGGCTGGCATGTGTACACCGCATGCCCGCGCCGCGCGGCCTCCGCCATCATCGCGTAGGTCGAATCCTTGTAGATCTTGAAGCGCTCGAGCGGGTCGGCGATAAAGAGAATGTCCATGCGGGTCCTGTACGTAGCGAAGCCGTTACACCTGGATGGCTTCGGGATCGGTCTTTTCCAGTTCGATCGACGACGCGATCAGCGACAGGCGCGCGACGACGCCGTACATGTAGAAGCGGTTCGGCGGTGCGGCGCCCGGCTTGGCGCCGGCATCCGGCAGCGCGGTGTGCTCGAAGCCGAGCGGCACGTAGTGCATGCCCGGCGCGTTCAGGTTCTGGTCGCGCTCGCGGCCACCGTGCGTGCGGTAGAAGCCGCCCACCACGTAGCGGTCGATCATGTACACGACCGGCTCCGCGACTTCGTCGCCGACGCGCTCGAACGTATAGACGCCTTCCTGCACGATCACGTCGCGCACCGCGAGGCCGGCCTTCGACTCGGCCATCTGCGTGCGCTCGGCCTTCGACATGCGGCCGATCTCGGCCGCATCGTGCACGGTCATCACGCCGCGCCCGGCGGTGCCCGCGTCGGCCTTCACGACGACGTACGGCTTTTCGCTGATTCCGTATTCGCGGTACTTGCGCGCGATCTTCTTCAGCACGCCGTCGATCGCATCGGCGAGCGCCTGCTCGCCTTCATGCGCCTGCCAGTCGACGCCTTCGACATGCGCGAAATACGGATTCACCATCCACGGATCGACGCCGACCATCTTTGCGAACTTCTTCGCGACGTCGTCGTAGCACGAAAAGTGCGTCGACTTGCGGCGCACGGCCCAGCCCGCGTGCAGCGGCGGCAGCAGGTACTGCTCGTGCAGGTTTTCCAGCACGGCGGGAATCCCGGCCGACAGGTCGTTGTTCAGCAGGATCGAGCACGGATCGAAATTCTTCAGGCCGAGGCGGCGCTGCGAACGCTCGAGCGGTTCGAGCACGATCTTCTGGCCGTCGGCCAGTGTGATCGGCGTCATGTCGGTGATGCTCGGATCGAGCGAGCCGAAGCGCACGTTCAGGCCGGCCTGGCGCATGATCGTCGCGAGCCGCGCGACGTTTTCCAGGTAGAACGCGTTGCGGGTCGGCAGCTCGGGAATCACGAGCAGGTTCTTCGCGTCCGGGCAGATCTTCTCGATTGCGGCCATCGCGGCCTGGACGGCGAGCGGCAGCACTTCGGATGGCAGATTATTGAATGCGCCGGGGAACAGGTTCGCGTCGACGGGCGCCAGCTTGAAGCCGGCGTTACGCAGGTCCACCGAACAATAGAACGGCGGGGTGTGTTCCTGCCATTCGAGCCTGAACCAGCGTTCGATCGCAGGCGTCGCGTCGAGGATCTTCTGCTCGAGTTCGAGCAGCGGACCGTTCAACGCGGTAACGAGGTGGGGAACCATGAATCACTCGCGAGCGGGAGAATGAAGATTGTAGAGCAATTGCTTTGCCCATTTGGGGATTGTTCCCGGCTTCACAAGGATTTGGAGGAAGTTTTCGGCTATTGACCCGATAGGTCGAAGGGTTATGCGCTGCGGCGGCACGAGGCAGGAGAAAAAAACGCCCGCCGGGTGGCGGGCCGAAATCGCTGCGCTCATTCGTGGCGGGCGCCGTCTGCGCGGCGGCCCGCCGTCATCCGTACGACTTATTCGACGTGCTCGCCGTGCAGCACCACGTCGAGACCTTCGCGCTCTTCCTCTTCGCTCACGCGCAGGCCGATCGTCAGGTCGATCAGCTTCAGCAGCACGAAGCTCAGCACGCCGCTGTACACCAGCGTGATCAGCACGCCCTTCGCCTGCAGCAGCAGGCTGCCGTCGAAACCGCCGATGTCCTTGACCGCGAACACGCCGGTCAGCAGTGCGCCGAGCACCCCGCCCACGCCGTGCACGCCGAACGCGTCGAGCGAATCGTCGTAGCCGAGCTTCGACTTGAGCCACGTCGCCGACCAGTAGCACACGACGCCTGCCGCGATGCCGATCACGAGCGCACCCGGCACACCGACGAAGCCGGCCGCCGGCGTGATCGCGACGAGACCCGCGACCGCACCCGACACGATGCCGAGCACCGACGGCTTGCCGTGCGTGAGCCACTCGGCGAACATCCAGCCGAGCGCCGCGCAGGCCGTCGCGATTTGCGTCGTCAGCATCGCGAAGCCGGCACGGCCGTCGGCCGCGACCGCGGAACCCGCGTTGAAGCCGAACCAGCCGACCCACAGCATCGAGCCGCCGATCATCGTCAGCACGAGGTTGTGCGGCGCCATCGATTCACGGCCGAAGCCGACGCGCTTGCCGAGCATCAGGCACGACACGAGGCCCGCGATACCGGCGTTGATGTGCACCACCGTGCCGCCCGCGAAGTCGAGCACGCCGTCCGCCGACAGCCAGCCGGTCGGCTCCCACACCATGTGCGCGATGGGCACGTAGACGATCAGCGACCAGAGCGTCATGAACACGAGCATCGCCGAGAACTTCATCCGGTCGGCGAACGCGCCGCAGATCAGCGCCGGCGTGATGATCGCGAACGTCATCTGGTAGACGAAGTAGACCGATTCCGGAATCGTCGTCGCCAGGTGGCTGACGGTCAGCGTGGTCGCCTTGTCGCCCTTCACGTAGGTCATCCCGTGCAGGAACACGCGCGACAGGCCGCCGATGAAGCCGTTGCCCGGCGTGAACGCGAGGCTGTAGCCGACCACCGTCCACAGCACCGTGATCAGCGCGGTGATCGCGAAGCTCTGCATCACGGTCGCGAGCACGTTCTTCTTGCGGACCATGCCCGCGTAGAACAGCGCGAGGCCGGGGATCGTCATGAACAGCACGAGCGCGGTGGACGTCAGCATCCACGCGGTGTCGCCGGCGCTGATCTTCGACGAATCGACGGAGAACGGCGCGGTCGGCGCGGCGGGTGCGGCCGGCGCGGACGCAGCCGCGGCAGCCGATGCGTCA
>NZ_VWWG01000160.1:0-14463 GCF_011753085.1 Burkholderia sp. Tr-862 | reverse complement strand
CGCGGCGCGCATGTGTTCGCGGACAAATGCGCGATGTGTCATGGCGCCGGCGGCCAGGGCGGCGTCGGCGATCCGCTCGTCGGCGGCAGCGGCTCGCTCGCCGGCGCCAGGCCGAAAAAGACGGTCGGCAGCTATTGGCCGTATGCGACGACGCTGTTCGATTACATCCGCCGCGCGATGCCGTACAACGCGCCGCAATCGCTGAGCGCGGACGAACTCTATGCGGTCACCGCGTACGTGCTGCACCTGAACGGCATCGTGCCCGACGACGCGACGCTCGACGCCCGCACGCTGCCGCGCATCCGGATGCCGAACCGCGACGGCTTCGTGCCCGACCCGCGGCCGGGACGCCTGTGACGCGACACGCCGCGCTTGCCGGCATGCCGGAAACCAACGCGCGTCGACTGCGGGCACGGCACGCACGATTTTCGCTCGACGCCGGCGCGCGTCGCATGGAGCCCATCTTGATCGACACTTCCGCCACCGCCCAGGCCGATGCCCCGTTCACGCCGACGCCGTTCGTCGACGTCGGTTCACCGGCCGATTTTCCCGACAGCCCCGCGTCGCGCGTGCTCGCGCAACCGCTGATGCTCGGCCTGTTCCTGCCGATCCAGGCCGGCGGCTGGAGCGCATCGACGCTGCCGCGCTCGACCGACTGGACGTTCGACTACAACGCCGATCTCGTCGCGCGCGCCGAAGCGCTAGGCTTCGATCTCGTGTTCGCGCTGTCGCAGTGGCTGCCGAAAGGCGGCTACGGCGGCGTGTTCGACGGCCACGCGCTCGACTCGTTCATGACGCTGGCCGCGCTCACCGCGCGCACCGAGCGGATCATCCTCGTCGCGACGAGCCACGTGCTGTACGGTCCGTGGCATCCGCTGCATTTCGCGAAGTTCACGGCGACGCTCGACCACATCTCGCGCGGACGCTGGGGCATCAACGTCGTGACCGGCCACCGCGCGATCGAACACGAGATGTTCGGCTGGAACCGGATCGAGCACGACCGGCGCTACGAGATGGCCGCTGAATTCGTCGACGCGGTCAGCCAGTTGTGGGCGCAACCGGACAACTTCAGCTACGCGCCCGCGCTGTCGAGCTGGCGGCTCTCGGGCGCGTTCGTCACGCCGAAGCCGCAATACGGCCGCCCGCTGCTGATCAACGCGACGGGCTCCGACGCGGGCATCGATTTCGCGGCCCGCTATTCGGACATCGTGTTCGTCACGAGCCCCGCCGGCCCGGACGTCGAACTCGCGCTGGACACGCTACCCGCGCACACGGCACGTGTGAAGGCGGCCGCAGCCGCGCGCGGCCGGACGATCCGCACGCTGCTCAATCCGCTCGTGATCTGCCGCGAAACGGCGGCCGAAGCGCGCGCGTACCGCGATGCGATCGTCGCGCACGCGGACGAAGGCAGCTTTCATCGCTTCGACAGCGACGCCCATGCGTGGCGCGGCGGCTTCGATCAGCGGTCGCAGGCGGCCGCGCGCGCGATTGGCGGCAACATCTCGATCACCGGCTCGCCCGACGAAGTCGCCGATTACATCGTGCGGCTGCATCGGGCCGGCATCGACGGCATCCAGCTGAGCTACTACGACTTCAAGCCGGATCTCGACTTCTTCGGCGCGCGCGTGCTGCCGCTGCTGCGCGACGCGGGCCTGCGGCGCTGAGTTCAGGCGAACGCGGCCGTCGAACCCGCAGACGTCGCCGGCGCCGAGGAGGCGGAGAATGCGCGCCGCGCAGGCCGTCGCAACCCGAGATGATCGTGCAGCGTGCGGCCTGCGTAGCCGCTGCGAAACAGCCTGCGCCGGCGCGGCTCGGGCAGCACGAGTTCGATGAAATCGTCGAGGCCGACGGGCAACGTCGGCGCCATCACGTTGTAACCGTCCGCGCCGTACTGCACGAACCGCTCCAATGGCGCCATAGCGCGACGTGATGGCCGCTCGGATACAGGAACGCGCCGAGGTGCAGATGGCCGGCGCGGATCGTCATCGTGAGGTTTCCGGAAAGTGGGCTGCGGATGCAGCGGAATCAGAACACGCGCCCTTCGGTCAGGTGCGTGGTCACGCCGTTCAGGTCGTAGTCGCCGATCACGCGCGCCTTGTGCAGCAGCGGGTTGTGGCTGAAGATCGTGCGCAGGTTGCGCCAGTGGCGGTCGAGGTTGTGCACGCGCGCGGTCGCCGATGCACCGCCCACTTCGAACAGCCGCTCCGCCGCATACAGCGCAAGCTTGCCGACGATCAGCTGCGTGCGTGCGGTCGCGAGCGCGCTGTCGAGCACGCGTTCGTGCGCATCCGCGTCGCCGGCTTCGATCGCATCGGCCGAGCGGTCGAGTGCCGCCGCGTTGTCGCGCACGAGCGCATCGATCGCGTGACTGTGCGCGGACAGTTCGCCGACGATCTGCTGGATGAAGTGATCGTCGCGCGCGCTCGGCGCCGGGCTGTGCAGCACCGGCCGGCCGTGCGTCAGCACGTAGCGGCGCGCGTCGGCCACCACGTTGCGCACGATGCCGGCGGCCGTCGCGACGAGATGCAGCTGCCGCAGCGCGCCGCAGTGGCGGCCGACGAGCGTCGAGCCGTCGCGCGCCGCGACTTCGTCCGCGAACACTTGCACGTCGTGCAGCAGCAGGCTGCCGCTCGCGGTCATGCGCTGGCCCATGCCGTCCCAGTCGTCGAGCACCCGCACGCCGTCGCGCGCGACCGGGATGATCACGGCGAGCGCGTCGCCCTGCTCGTTCTCGACGTTGATGCGCGCGAAATCGGCAAACGCGGTGCCCGTCGAATAGTATTTGCGGCCGGTCACGCGATGATGGTCGCCATCGCGGCGCAGCACGGTCGTGTTCTCGCCCGGCCGCGACGTGCCGCGCTCGGTCGATGCGCCGCCGAAGATCGCGCCGGCCAGCGCGCGCTCGAGTTGCACGTCGTTGAACGGCGTGCGCGGCGACAGCCGCAGCGTCTCGGTCAGGTCGTAGTGGATGCGCAGCGCGTGCGCGAGGTTCGAATCGGCGGCGGCGAGCGTCGCGATCGTGTCGAACAGATCGACCAGCGTGCCGCCGATGCCGCCGCGTTCGACCGGAATCCGCAGCACGCCGAGCGACGAGCGGCGAAACAGCGCAAAGCCTTCGAACGGCAGTTCGCGGCGCGCCTCGCGTTGCGCGGCGTCGCGCCCGATCTCGGCTGCGAGTTCAGGCAGTGCAGCGAGCGCGGTACGCAGCGCGTCGCGCGCTTCGGCGCCATGACGGGCATTCATTCGGCAGTCCCTCTTCCAGGAAAACGACGGCCACACGCACGATTGCGTGAGCCGTCGACGCAGCCCGCAGGCGGCACCGAAAAGTATAGGGACGCATCCGCCGCACGTGAAAAAACGATTTCAGCTTTGGTTATGCGTGCGCCGGGAATGCGCACGCGTGCTCGCCCGGATCGGCGCGTGTCAGTGCTGGATGCCCCAGCGGCGCACCGTCACGCGCTCGGGCGTATCGAACACGAGATGCTCGACCAGCAGCCCGATCACTTGCTCAGGCTGACAAACCATCGCCACGCCGAGGCACTGGGAATCCGGTCGATCCGAGCCACCACACCAGCGTGCCGCCATCCAGTTCTTGAATGCCGTTCCGGACCACGATGAACGTGCACTTGGCCGCGCCGTTCGCGCCCATTATCAGGACGACTGCGACCGCTTCGAACCACTGAGACAACACCGGCGGCGCGACTGTCGCGCCGAAGCGCGCGGTGCTACCGACGGCGCTCGGAACGACCGTGCCGTATCGACCCGCTCGTCAGAGTCCGTCAGATCCGGATTGCCTGAAAGACGCTCCATGGGCGCTGTCCGGAAGGCGATCGCGTCCGCTCAGCCGCGAACGGAAGGTGCCGGTAGGCGCCGTCGTCCGGTACAGGCCGCGCTTCTTCAATTCCGGCACGATCAGTTCCGCGAAGTCGTCCAGCGTGCCCGGGCTGACCAGCGGATTGAGCATGTAGCCGCTCGTCGTCGACAGCCGCGCATGCTCGGCGAGCTGGTCCGCGACTTCGTCCGGCGCGCCGACGAGGATCAGGTCGGTGCCGCGCGTGACGCTCGCGAACTTGCGCCGCACGTCGCCCGCGGTCAGCGGCTTGCCGCTGCCGTCCGGCCGCACCACATACGATGTCAGCCCTTCCGTTTGCGTCGTCAGCGGTTCGTCGTCCGCATAGCGGTCGATGTCGATACCGGTGTCGCCCGCATAGCTGACGAGTTGAGCCTGCAGGTGATAGTGCTGCTGCAGCGCGTGGTACTTCTCCTTCGCGTCGGCCGACGAACGCGCAGTCACGAGGCGCAGCACCGTGAGCGCCTTCACATCCTCCGCTGCCCGGCCGTTTTCGATCGCCAGCCGCCGGATTTCATCGAGGCCGGTGCGGATCTCGTGCGGATTCGACTTCGCGACGAACACCACTTCGGCGTGCTTTGCCGCGAATTCGCGCCCTCGCCCGGACCAGCCAGCCTGGATCAGCACCGGTGAACGCTGCGGCGACGGCGCACAGACGTGCGGGCCGTGCACGCGATAATGGGTGCCCACGTGCTCGATCGGCCGCACACGATCGCCGCGCGCGTAGCGCGGTTCAAGCTTGTCGGCGACGACCGCATCGTCCGCCCAGCTCCCCTCCCACAGCTTGTACACGACGTCGAGAAATTCCTCCGCGCGCGCGTAGCGCTCGTCGTGGCCGATCATCCGGTCGAGCCCAAAATTGCGCGCCGCGCTCGTCAGGTAGGACGTCACGATGTTCCAGCCGATCCGCCCGCTGCTCAGGTGATCGAGCGTGCTGAAGCGTCGCGCGAGCGCGAATGGATGTTCATACGTCGTGCTCGCGGTCACGCCGAATGCGAGCCGCTCGGTCTGCGCGACGAGCGCCGGGATCAGCATCATCGGATCGTTCGCGGGCGACTCCACCGCCCATTGCAGCGCCGCATCGGCCGACCCGCCATAGACGTCATACAGACCGAGCACGTCCGCGAAGAACAGCATGTCGAGGTCGGCCTGCTCGGCCTTGCGCGCGAGATCCGACCAGTACGCGAGCGTATTCGCGCGCAGCCGTTCGTCGGCGGGATGGGTCCAGAGGCTCGGCGCGCCGCCGCAGCCGACGCTGGCCTGTTCATAAAGGGAAAACAGCAAGGGGCGAGGATCGGACATCGTCGTGTTCAGCTCAAAAGCAGGAATCAGTTGGGTGCCGCCCATGCGCCGGCCGATGCGCCGTGGCGCCGTGCGGGCACGCGATCGTCGGGCTCGCGCGTCAGGTAGCGGTTGAGGTGTTTCTCGAGACGGGCGGCGGGAATCGTCAGCAGCGCGACGAGCACGACATAGACGAACGCCGCGCCGGCAAGCGGTTCATATACGCGCAACGTCTCGAAGCGCAGCGTATTGGCCGTCCCCATCACGTCGAACACCGTGACGGTCGACGCGAGGACGGTCGATTTCAGCAGCAGGATCGCTTCGCCGGTGAGCGCGGGCAGCGCGAGTCGCCACGCACGCGGACCGACGATCCGGCGCAGTACACCCGCCCGCGTCATTCCGTATGCATAGCCGGCCTCGATCTCGCCGGCCGGCACGCCGGCAATCGCGCCGCGCAGGATCGTCGCGACATAGGCACCCTCGTTCACGCTCAACGCGACGACGGCGTACCAGAACGCGTCCCGCAACAGAGGCGACGCCCAGCTGTCGCGCATCCATTCGCGCGGGACGATCTGGCCGAAGCCGTAATACAGCAGATAGAGCTGCACCAGCAGCGGCGTGCCGCGAATCAGCATGATCCAGCCGCGTGCGGACCAGCGGTACGGTACGTGACGCGAGCTTGCCGCAAGCGCGAGCGGAATGCCGATCACCACGCTGGCGATGCCGGACAACAGCAACAGCGCCAGGGTTGTCGGCACCGCCGCGAGCAGCTTCGGGATCACCGTGTCGAGCAGAAACGTCAGCGAGAAGCTCATGCGGAGGCACGCCTCGTGCCGCGATTCGCATACCGCTCGAGCATGGCGAAAAGCCCCGTCGACATGATGCTCAACAACAGGAACAGCGCCGCAGTGACCAGATAAAAGAACACGTAATGCCGCGTGGCGCCGGCCGCGAGCTGGCTCGCCTTCAGCAGATCCGTGAAAGACCCGAGCACGCTGATGAACGATGCATCCTTGGTCGCGTTCAGCCACACGTTGCCGACACCCGGCAGCGCGAGCCGCGCCGCGATCGGCAGCCGGATGCGTGTCAAGGTTTGCCAAGGGCGCATTCCGTACGCGTGCGCGGCCTCGATCTGCCCGACTGGTACGTTGATGAGCGCCGCGCGGAAGATGTCGGTCAGATAAGCACCCTGGATGAAGCCGAGCGACAACGCGGCCACGATGAATGGATCGAATGCGAAACCGTCGGACACGACACCGATGCGGCGCATAACGGCCTCGAGCGCTGGCGCGACCGCGTAGAACGCGAGCAGCAGGCACAACAGTTCGGGCAGCGCGCGCACGAGTGTCGTGTAAATCCGTGCGAGCCACGCGAGCGCCGCGTGCCGTGACAGCTTGCCGAGCGCGCCGGCGATGCCGAGCAGCGTCCCGGCGCCAAACGACGCCGCGGCGACGCCAAGCGTCAGCGCGAACGCGCTCGCAAAGATGCGGCCGTAACCGCCGTCACCGAACGCGAGCAATGCCAGCAGCGAATCATCCGCGGCCATCGGCTCACCGGCCCTTCTCGATCGTCCCCTTCAGGTTCGGATAGCGCGCGGTGATCGCATCCCACGTGCCGTCCTGCTGCAGTTGCGCAATCACGGTCGACAACCGGCCGCGCAGTGCATCGCCTTGCCGCACGCCCGCGCCGATGCCGAGACCCAGCACCGGGTTGTCCGCGCAGGTGGCCTTGATCTCGAAATCCTTCCCGTCGCGCGACGACAGGAAGGCCGTGAACAGGCCCTTCGCTTCCTGCACGTAGTCGACCCGTCCGGAGACCAGGTCCGCGAGCGCGTTGTCGAATTTGTCGAACGCCTTGATCTGCGCATCGCGCTTGAAGCGTGCATCGAGGAACGCCGAGAAGTTCGTACCGGCCTCCACGCCGATCACGCGATCCTTGAAGGTTGCAGGCACCGCGCAATCGACGCGGCGCCGATCGCTTTTCGCGCCGACGAATACCGTCGGCGATTCATAATAAGCATGACTGAAGTCGATCGCCTTCTGCCGTTCGCCGGTGATCGTCATCGACGACCAGATCACGTCGATCTTCCGGTTTTGCAGTGCCGGGATCAACCCGTCCCACGCGATGTCGGTGAGTTCGCAACGCACGTTCAGCTTGCCGCACGCCGCATCGAGCATATCGATTTCCCACCCTTTCCACTTGCCGGTTGCATCCTTCGAGAAGAACGGCGGGTACGACTCGGCGTCGATGCCGACGCGCAGCGTCGGCTGCGCCGCGTGGGCGGCGGACGCCACGCCAAGCATGAACAACGCGGCCGCGGCGCCGCGGACCCGGGAGGACATCGATCGATTCATCTGGCAGGCTTCCGAAATAGTGTCGAAATCGCCGGCGTCGCAACCGGCAGCAGGATGCGAGACTTTAGTGCCTGCCGACGCGTGTACCAAATGGTTATTTTTGCGATGAATATCTGATCCTGCGATATGCGACGAGCCGGCCGAGTGCGATCGCGAAAACGCGGCGCCGCACGAGAAAAGCGACGCGGGCGCGAACCGGTTCAACCGTGGAACACGAGCAGCACCAGCGGCATCGTGACGGCCGCGAGCGCCGTCTGAACCGTAATGATGCCGGCAGACAGACGATGATCGCCGCCGAGCAGCTTCGCCATGATGTAGGCGGACGGCGTGCACGGCAACGAATTGAACAGCACGATCGTCGTCAGCGCCGGGCCGCGGATGCCGAGGCTGAAACCGATCCAGAAGGTCAGCAGCGGCACGAGCAGCAACTTGATCACCGACGACTGGAACACCGGGCCGCGCGCCGCCTTCGCGGCCTTCACGTCGAGGCCGGCGCCCACCGCGAGCAGGCCGAGCGGCAGCGACGCCGCGCCGAGAATCGAAAGCACGCTTGCCGCCACGCCCGGCAAACGCAGCCCGCCGAGATTGAAGGCGGCGCCGAGCACGACCGACATGATGACCGGGTTCCTCAGCAGCGCGCCGCCGATTTGCCGTGCCGACGGCGCGCCACCACGGCCGTGCTGCATCAGGATGATGATCGACGCGACGTTCAGCAGCGGAATCGCGACCGCGATGCTGATCGACGTGAGCGTGAGGCCGACGCTGCCGTACAACGCTGCCGCGGCGGCAACGCCCACATACGTATTGGGCCGCAACGCGCCCTGGATCACCGACGAGAACACCGTCCCGGGCTGCCGGCTCCACGCGCGCCACGCATACAGCAGCGCCGCACTTGCGGCCACCGCGCCGAGGATCGCGACCGCGATCGGCCGGACCGGAAACTGCGTCAAATTCGCTTTCGCGACCTGGCTGAACATCAGCGCGGGAAACATGTAGTAGTAGTTCAGCGTTTCGCATGGCAGCCAGAATTCGTCCGGCAGCAGGCGGCGCTGCCGCAGCACGAATCCCGCCAGGATCAGCACGAAGATCGGAACCAGCGCGGTCAGGACATTCTGCATCGGTTGGGCTCCCGTCACGCGAAGACCAGCGTCTTCGCCAGCACGACCGCGCCATAGACGCCGATGAACGCGGTCATTGCACGCTCGTACAACGGCGCACCGGCCCGCGCGAACAGCACGTTGCCGACCGCAAAGTAGATCGCGACCGCGATCGGCGCCATCACGGCGCCGCGCACATCGAGAGTGCCGCCGGGCGCAATAGCGCCAGCGTGCCGAGCTGGATCGTGCCGAACAGCAGGTAGTAGCGCGAGATCGCCGCGCGGTGCAGCGCAAGCAGCGTTTCAGCGGTATTCGACGCGGGCCCGATCGGCGCGATGATGGAATTCGGCGCACAGAGGTGGTCTTTGACATTTTTCTCGCCCGATGGGATGGTCGGACGATGGGAAGGGTGTGAAAGGCGCGCGCATCCATCGTCGCTACGCTGGGCCGCGTAGCACGGGTCAACCACCGATTCACGAAGGTCGCCGCCGCATATGCTCGCAGCGACCTCCGCCACATCGCCATTCCGGCCGCGCGAGCGTCGTGTTCCTCTGCGTAAATCCGAGGACCAGATAACGGTATGAGAATTTCTTGGTTCTTGGATGCGTTCCACATCCCGAAAATACAGGCTTCCGACAACCGGGCGCGCGATGCGCCGCCCCGCCTCGCTCAAACAACGTTCCTCTTTCCCATGTTCAGCAGATCGTTTCGCACTACGTCGGGCCACGCGCTGTTCGTCGCCGCCCTCCTTTCCGCTTTTTCCGGTGTCGCTCGCGCGGACAGCACGCTCGATCGCATCCATCAACGTCACAAGATCACGATCGGCGTGATCCTGTCGGGCCCGCCGTTCGGCTCGCTCGATCCCGCGACGCAAAAACCGATCGGCTTCAACGTCGATCTGGCGAACGACGTCGCGAAACGGCTCGGTGTCGACGTCGAGCTGACACCTGTGCAGCCATCGAACCGCGTGCAATTCCTGCAGCAGGGCAAGGTCGACGCGCTGATCGCCAACATGGAGCTGACGACGGAGCGCGCGGAGATACTGTCGTATGCGCCGACGCCGTTCGAATCCATCGGCGGCGCACTGATCACGCGCAAGGACAGCGGCATCAAGACCTGGGCCGATGTGCGCGGCAAGCCGGTCTGCGTGTCGCAAGGCAGCAACTACACGAAGCCGCTCGCGACGGAATACGGTGCGCAGGTGAAGGCGTTCCGCGGCCAGCCCGAATCGCTGCTCGCGCTTCGCGGCAACAACTGCGTGGCCGCCGTGCACGTTGCGCCGACGCTGCGCATGCTCGTCGCGCGCAATCCGGACTGGAAGGACTATGCGACGCCGCTGCCGACCGACCTGATTCCGTCGCCGTCGGTCATTTGGGTCCGCAAGGGCGAGACCGATACGCAGAGCGCGCTCGACCGGATCGTCCAGGACTGGCATCGCAGCGGCTGGCTGCTCGACGTCGAGCGCAAGAACGGCATGACGCCATCGCAAGCCGTGCTCGACCTGCACGCGAAGCTCAAGGCGCAACGAACATGACGGCGGCCGCCGCCGTCGATGCGCTTCGCAAACTCGGCCTCGATTACAGCTTCGTGCTGGCCCCGGACGAACGCGCGTCGTTCGTGCACGGGATGGGCGTGACCCTCGAACTGTCGATCGCGACCGCGCTCGGCAGCCTCGCCTGCGGCGTCGTGCTCGCCGCGTTGCTGGTGTCGCCGAGCGCGGCGCTGGCGCGCCCGGCACGCGCATTCGTCGAGCTCACCCGCAACACGCCGACGCTCGTGCAATTGTTCTGCGCATTTCTCGTCGTCAACATGCTGATCAGCGCCGCACTGCGCGATCTGGGCGGCAATCCGCTGACGCCGTTCATCTGGAGCGTGATCGTGATCTCGCTGCACAAGGGCGCGTTCCATGCGGAAGCGCTGCGCGCCGGCCTCGAAGCGGTGCCGCGCGCAACGCTCGAAGCCGCTCAATCGCTCGGCTACAGCCGCCGCCAGCGGCTCTGGTACGTGCAGTTGCCGCTCGCGATGCGCTTCGCGCTGCCCGCGCTCGTCAACAACCTGGTCGACCTCGTGAAGATGACGACGGTTGCGTCGGCGATCGCGGTCGGCGACGTCACCTATGCATCGATCATGATCTGGACGCAGCGCGACAACGTGCTCGAGCTGATGATTCTGATCCTGCTCTTCTTCGGCGCGCTCACGTTCACGGTCAACCTCGCGGGGCGCTGGCTCGAAAACCGCTTGAGGATACCCGGCTATGGCCATTGACTCGCTCGCTTCGCCCGCGCGCCGCGTGCGCTGGCCCGCGGTCGCGGCAATATTGGCCGCGCTGGCAGTCGTCGCGCTCGCCGTTGCGGGTCGGCGCCATCCGACGCTCGTGGCGCTCGCCACGTGGCTGCCCGCGCTCGGCAAGGCGATGCTTGTCAACATCGGCATCAGCGCGCTGGCGATCGCGCTCGGCACGCTCGCCGGCCTCGTGCTCGGCGCGCTGACGTTGTCGCGGCTCGGCATCTCACGCGTTGCGGCGCGCACGTACGTGCAGGTGTTCCGCAACGCGCCGCTGCTCGTGCTGATCTATTTCTCGACCTACGTATTCCCGTTCGAAATCAGGCTCGGCCACGCGTCGCTGCCGTTTCCGGACTGGTTCAAGGTGACGCTCGGCCTCGCGCTGCCGGCGAGCGCGAACTTCGCGGAAATCTTCCGCGGCGCGATCCAGTCGATTCCGCACGCGCAGTGGGACGCCGCGCGCTCGCTCGCGTTCAGCCGCGTGCAGGTGTTCCGCTGGATCATCCTGCCGCAATGCGTGCGCCGCATGCTGCCGCCGTGGATGAACCTGTACGCGAGCATCACGATGGCCACCGCGCTCGCGTCGCTCGTCGGCGTCCACGACCTGCTCGACACCGCGCAGGTCGCGAGCAACACCGTCGCGCGCGCCGACTTCACCGTCGTCGTCTATTTCACGGTACTCGGCCTGTTTTTCGCGTACTGCTACCCGATCGCCCGTTTCACCCGCCTTCTCGAACGACGTCATGCATTCCACTGAAACTCCGCGCGGCGCGGACGAGCCGCTCGTCCGGCTACGCGACGTACACCTGTCCTACGGCACGACGCCCGTGCTGCGCGGTATCGATCTCGACGTGCACCGCGGCCAGGCCGTGTCGATCATCGGGCCGTCCGGCTCTGGCAAATCGACGATCCTGCGCTGCATCACGGGGCTGTTGCGGCCGCAGCGCGGCCTGATCGACGTCGACGGCACGCGCGTCGACCGGCTCGCATCGGAGCGCGACGAAATCGCGCTGCGCAAGCGCGTCGGCTTCGTGTTCCAGCAATACAACCTGTTTCCGCACCTGAGCGTGCTCGACAACCTCGTCGCTGCCCCGGTTAGGATTCTCGGCCGCGATCGCACCGAAGCGGTGCGCACCGCGCACGCGCTGCTCGAACGCGTGCGCCTCGGCGACAAGGCGCACGCGTACCCCGGCGAGCTGTCGGGCGGCCAGCAGCAGCGCGTCGCGATCGCCCGCGCGCTGGCGATGCAGCCCGACCTGATCCTGTTCGACGAGGTGACGTCCGCGCTCGATCCGGAAACCGTCGGCGACGTGCTGTCGGTGATTCGCGATCTCGTGCGCGACGGCATGACCTGCGTGCTCGTCACGCACGAGATGCGGTTCGCCGAGGAAATCAGCGACGTCGTCTACTTCACCGAGGCGGGCGTTATCGTCGAGCACGGGTCGGCCACGCAACTGTTCCGCGCGCCGCAAAGCACGCGCACGCGGGCTTTCCTCGCTCATGCGCTCGGCCCGGCCAGCAGCCCGCACGCAAGCCGCGACAGCGCGCCGGTCGCACTCGACCTGACGCGCTTCGCGATCTGACTCAACGCGCTGCGTAGCGGCTCGGAGGGCGCGCGAGCCCGAGATGGTCGCGCAGCGTCGTGCCCTCGTATTCGGTGCGAAACAGGCCGCGCCGTTGCAGTTCCGGCACGACATGCTCGACGAAATCGTCGAGTCCGCCCGGGAAATATGGCGGCATGATGTTGAAGCCGTCTGCGGCGCCACCCTCGAACCACTCCGCCAGCGCGTCTGCGACCTGCGTCGGCGTGCCCCACACGATCCGGTGCCCGCGCGCGCCGGCGACGAGATAGTAGAGTTCGCGCAGCGTGAGGTTCTCGCGGCGCGCGAGATCGGTCAGCAGCTTCGCGCGGCTCTTCAACTGATCGGATTCGGGCAGGTCGGGCAGCGGGCCGTCGAGCGGATATTTCGACACGTCGTGGCCGAGACGGTCGGACAGCAGCGTCAGCGCGCCCGACGTATCCGTCCATTGCTGGAGCTGCGCATATTTGTCCTTGGCCTCCTGCTCGGTGCGGCCGATCACCGGAAATACGCCCGGCATCACGGCAAGCGCGTCCGTTGCGCGGCCGTATTCCGTGAGCCGGCCCTTCAGGTCGCGATAGAAGGCCTGCGCCTCCTCGAGCGTTTGCTGCGCGGTGAACACGACTTCCGCGGTGCGCGCGGCAAGATCCTGGCCGGGGCCCGACGAGCCGGCCTGAATCACGACCGGATGACCCTGTGGCGGGCGCGACGCGTTGAGCGGCCCCTTCACGTTGAAGAAGCGTCCAGCGTGATCGAGCGTATGCACCTTCGCCGGATCGAAATACACGCCACGCGCCTTGTCACGGACGACCGCATCGTCGTCCCAGCTGTCCCACAAGCCCTTCACGACATCGACGAATTCGCCGGCCATCTCGTAGCGCTGCGCGTGATCCGGATGATTGCCGCGCGTGAAGTTTGCGGCAGTGCGATCGTATGAGGTCGTCACGACGTTCCACGCGGCGCGCCCACCGCTCAGGTGATCGAGCGACGCGAACACGCGCGCGATGTGGTAAGGCTCGCTATATGTCGTCGACGCGGTCGCCGCAAGGCCGATGTGCCGCGTATGCATCGCGAGCGCCGACAGCAGGCTCAGCGGCTCGAAGCGCATCGCCATCGACGGATGCGCGTCGGGGCCGCTCGTCAAGCCATCGGCCAGGAAGACCATGTCGAACTTCGCGCGCTCGGCGGTCTGCACGACGCGGCGCAGCAGGTCAAAGTTCTCGCTGCCGGATTCGGCGTCGGGGTGACGCCAGCCGGCGACGTGGTGTCCGGCACCCTGGATGAACAGCCCAAGGCGCATCTGGCGGCGGGAAAGTGTGCTGTGACCGGTGCTCATGATTGAAGCGACGTAAAGGTGTGGAAAAGCCGGGCGAGATCGGCCGTGCTTCGCATCGTATCGATCAGTTCCGGGACGAACGCGAGCGCGGGATCGTGGGCGGTCGCGTCTGCGAACTTCGCGGCAAGGTCGTCTGCACCGACGAGGCGTTCGGCGCGTTGCTGCAGCGTGTCGCCATCGCGGAGCGCAATCTCGACGACCGAGAAGCGCGTCGCGGGATCGGTCGACGCGCGCGGCGCCGAGGCATCGTGGCGCCGCGTCACGCGTGCGGCGAGCGCGATCAGGTCGTCGCGCACGGGCACGTCGGCGAACGTCGCGACGCCGGGCGGCCCGTCCGTCAGTGCGGCGGCCACCGCGTATTCCACGCTGAAGCGTGCTTCGAGACCGGTTGCAGGCAACCGGTTCGACAGCGGCGTGTCGCCGCCTGGCGGGAAGGTGACGGTAATGCCATCAATGTCTGCCGGCGCGATGCGGTGGCGAGCGCGCAGATCGAGCGCGGCCTGCACCGCGTAATGGGTTGCCGTGCAGCACGGCCACCGCTTGAAGTACAGGCCGGGCGACACGATCTGCCACGGCGCGCCCCAGTCGGCCAGCACGCGCGCCGGCTGCGCAGCGCCGCCGCCGAACACCGAGAAGAATCCTTCCGGGCCGTCGAGTGCGCCCGGCGCGCCGGAAGGATTCA
>NZ_VWWG01000159.1:0-14196 GCF_011753085.1 Burkholderia sp. Tr-862 | reverse complement strand
CGTGCAGCTGCGCGGCCCGAACCTGAAGATCGACGAACGGATCGGCCAGCATCTCGGCGAGCGCGGCTACGCGGTGCGACTGATCGACGAGAGCGCGACGCCCGACGCGGCGCGCGATGCCGACCTCGTCGTGATCTCGTCGACGGTGTCGTCGAAGAACGTGCGGCCCGGCTGGCGCACGCTCGACAAGCCGCTCGTCACGTGGGAGAACGACCTGCTCGACGATCTCGCGATGACCGGCAAGCGCCACGACGTCGACTTCGGCGAAACGGGCAAGGAACGCTATCTGTGGCTCGTCAACGCGCCGCATTCGATCTCGGCCGGATTGCCGGCTGGCGTGGCCGACGTGTACGGCAAGCAGGCGCCGATGAGCTGGGGCCGGCCGGGGCTCGGCGCGATCACGATCGCAACCGTGTACGGGCAGCCGGACAAGGCCGCGATCTTCGCGTACGAGAAGGGGGCGACGATGGACTACGAAGCGCTCGCGCCGGCGCGCCGCGTGATGTTCTTCCTCGCCAACGACACGTTCGCGAACCTGTCGCCGGCCGGGCTCGCGCTGTTCGACGCGGCGCTCGACTGGGCGGCGGGGCGGCGCTGATGCAACGCGGCGCGCGGGCATGTGCCGGGCGGCGCGCGCGCAACGTCGGCGGCGATCGGCATTGAGTGCGAGAATTCGCCCTTCGGCCGGCGCGCGCCGCGCCGCTCACCAGGGAACCCGCATGGACAGTCACATTGCTCCGGTGGCGCTGCAGAAAGCCTACCGTCTCCTCAACCACGGCCCGACCGTGCTCGTGTCGGCCCGCCACGACGGTGTCGACAACGTGATGGCCGCCGCGTGGGCCTGCGCGCTCGATTTCCTGCCGCCGAAGCTGACGGTCGTGCTCGACAAGTCCGCGAAGACGCGCGAGCTCGTCGAGCGCAGCGGCAGGTTCGTGATCCAGGTGCCGACGGCCGCGCAGCTGCAGCTCACGCATGCGGTCGGCAGCCACAGTCTCGCCGAGCGGCCCGACAAGCTGCGCGACGCGGGCGTCACGCTGTTCGACGTTCAAGGCCACGACCTGCCGTTCGTCGCCGGCTGCTCCGGCTGGCTCGCGTGCAAGCTGATTCCCGAGCCGCACAACCAGCAGACCTACGACCTGTTCATCGGCGAGGTGGTCGGTGCGTGGTCCGACACGCGCGTGTTCCGCGACGGTCACTGGTATTTCGAATCGGCCGATCCGGCGCTGCGCAGCCTGCATTACATCGCGGGCGGCAACTTCTATGCGATCGGCGAATCGCTGCACGTCGATCCGGGCCAGTCGGACCCGCAGTAAGCCGCCGGCCGGTGGTCGGTCGTCGTACCAGGCGCGCGGCTCACGCGCGCTTTTTCAACGCCGCCAGCATCGCGTCGGCGAACGCCTGCGTGACGCGCGGCAGCGTGCGCCCGCGCTTCACGACGAGCGCGATCGGCCGCACGAACGCGGGGTCGTCGATCGGTTTCGCGACGAGGTCCGGCTCGGCGCGCACCTCGCGCGCGGTCGCCGGCAGGATCGTCACGCCGAGTCCGCCGCGCACCATCGCGACGGCCGTCATCATGTAGGTCGGTTCGCACGCGATGTCGGGCGTGCAGCCGGCCGCGTCCAGTGCGGCATCGACCACGCCGCGCACGCTCGTGCCCCGCGCGGTCAGCACGAGCGGCACGGCGGCGACGTCGGCGGTGCGCACGCGCCGCTTGCGCGCGAGCGGATGATCCTTCGGGCACACGGCGACGAGCCGGTCGGCGCCCACGTACAGCACCTCCAGCGACGCATCGAACGCATCGCCGCCCGTCAGGCCGAGATCGGCTTCCTCGTTGCGCACCAGCGCTGTGACGAGGCTCGCGACACCGTCGCGAATCTCGAAGCCCGCACGCGGCACGTCGTGCCGGAACGACTGGATCAGCTCCGGCAGCAGGCTCGACGCGAAGGTCGGCAGGCACGCGAGCCGCACCGTCCCGCTCGCGCCTTCGCCGAGCGCACGCGCATCGCGCAGCACGCGCTCCATGTCGTCGAGCGAGCGCTGCAGCAGCGGCAGCAGTTCGCGCCCGGTCTGCGTGAGCGCGACGCTGCGGCTGTTGCGGTCGAACAGCCGCGCCCCGACGATTTCCTCGAGCCGCCGGATCTGCACGGTCAGCGCCGGCTGCGACAGGTGCAGCCGCGCGGCCGCCCGCGTGAAGTTGCCGGCGTGGGCGACGGTGACGAACGCGCGAATGTCGCGAAGATTCAGATCCATAACGATTCGTGATTGCTGCGATCAAATCATTTCAATTGTGCTATCGCTGCGCCGACCTTACGCTCGTCTCCAACAAAAGACAAGGTAGGAGACACGGATGCTGCCGTTACTCGGGCTTGGCACGATCGTCGTGCTGCTGGCCGCGATTCTGTCGAAGCGGATGTCGCCGCTCGTCGCGCTGATCATCGTGCCGATCGCGGCGTCGCTGATCGGCGGCTTCGGGCTGCATACGAGCAAATTCGTGATCGACGGGCTGAAGGGCCTCGCGCCCGTGGTCGGGATGTTCGTCTTCGCGATCCTCTATTTCGGGACGATCACCGACGCCGGCACGCTCGATCCGATCATCGATCGCATCCTGCGCGCGGTCGGCACGCGGCCCACGCGCATCGTGATGGGCACGACGCTGCTCGCGCTGCTGATCCACCTCGACGGCTCGGGCGCCGTCTGCTTTCTCGTGACGATTCCCGCGGTGCTGCCGCTGTACGACCGCTTGAAGATGGACCGGCGCGTGCTGGCCGCGGCCGTGTCGATGGCCGCGGGGATCAACTTCCTGCCGTGGACGGGGCCGATGATCCGCGCGTCGGCCTCGTTGCACCTGCCGGTGTCGGCGCTGTTCAATCCGCTGATTCCGGTGCAGGCGATCGGGCTCGTGTTCGTGTTCGGCGTCGCGTACTGGCTCGGGCGGCGCGAGGAGAAGCGGCTCGGCCTGTCGCGCGACGATGCGTCGATTCCGCTGCCGACACGCGAGTTGACGCCCGACGAGCAGGCGCTGCGCCGGCCGCACCTGTTCTGGTTCAACCTGGTGCTGACGCTCGTCGTGCTCGGCACGATGGTCGTGATGGGCGAGAAGATTCCACCGGCGATCATGTTCATGGTCGGGCTGTGCGTCGCGCTGATGGTGAACTACCCGAACGTCGACATGCAGAGGAAGCGCATCGACGCGCATGCGCGCGCCGCGCTGATGATGGCCGGCATTCTGCTCGCGGCCGGGGTGTTTACCGGGATCATGCAGGGCAGCGGCATGCTGAAGGCGATGGCGCAGGCGGCGGTCGGCTTCGTGCCGCCGTCGATGGCCGGCCACATTCCGGTCGCGCTCGGCCTCGCGTCGATGCCGCTCAGCATGCTGTTCGATCCCGATTCGTTCTACTTCGGCGTGCTGCCGGTGATCGCGGAGGTAGCCGGCCAGTTCGGCGTGCCGGCCGTGCATGTCGGGCAGGCCGCATTGCTCGGCCAGATGACGACCGGCTTCCCGGTCAGCCCGCTGACGCCCGCGACGTTCCTCGTCGTCGGCCTGTGCGGGATCGAGCTGGCCGAGCACCAGAAGTTCACGTTCCCGCTGCTGTTCGGCGCCTCGATCGTGATGACGATCGCGTGCGTCGTGCTGGGCGTTTTTTGATTGTTCCCGGCGCGCGCGCCGGATGACGGTACCGACATGACAGCAAAGCCACCACACGAACGGCGCGTGCGCATCGGCGCGGGCGCCGGCTACTCGGGCGACCGGATCGAGCCGGCGGTCGAACTGGCCGAACACGGGCAGCTCGACTATCTCGTCTTCGAATGCCTGGCCGAGCGCACGATCGCGATCGCGCAGCAGGCGCGGCGCAAGGATCCGTCGCTCGGCTACGATCCGCTGCTCGACGCGCGCATGCAGGCCGTGCTGCCGGTGACCGCGCACAAGCGCGTGCGGATCGTGTCGAACATGGGCGCGGCCAACCCGCGCTCGGCCGCGCGGCGCACCGCGCAGATCGCGCAGTCGCTCGGCCTCGCGGGGCTGAAGGTCGCGGCGGTCGAAGGCGACGATGTGCTCGACGTCGTGCTGCGCGGCGCGTTCCGGTTCGAGGAGTCGGGCGACGAAGTCGCCGCGTATCGCGAGCGCATCGTATCCGCGAACGCGTATCTCGGCGCCGCGCCGATCGTCGAGGCGCTCGCGGCCGGCGCGGACGTCGTATTGACCGGGCGCGTCGCCGATCCGTCGCTGTTCGCCGCGCCGCTGATCCATGCGTTCGGCTGGCGGATGGACGACTGGGACACGCTGGGGGCTGCGACGGTCGTCGGCCATTTGCTCGAATGTGCGGGGCAGGTGACGGGCGGCTATTTCGCCGACCCCGGCTACAAGGACGTGCCGGATCTCGCGCGGCTCGGATTCCCGATCGGCGAGGTCGCGGCCGACGGCTCGGTCGTGATCACCAAGGTGCCGCACGCGGGCGGCCGCGTGAGCGCGGCGACCTGCAAGGAACAGCTGCTGTATGAGATCCACGATCCGGCGCGCTACCTGCAGCCCGACGTCGTCGCGGATTTCACGCGCGTGGCTGTCGCGGAGGAGGCGCCGGACCGCGTGCGCGTGACGGGCGGGCGCGGCACCGCGCGCCCCGAGACCCTGAAGGTGTCGGTCGCGTATGTCGACGGCCATATCGGCGAAGGGCAGATCTCGTATGGCGGGCCGGGGGCGCTGGCGCGCGCGCGGCTCGCGCTCGACATCGTCCGCGAGCGGCTCGCGCTGACCGGCGTGGCCGCGACCGAGTTGCGCTTCGATCTGATCGGCGTCGATGCGCTGTACGGCGACGCGACGCCCGCCGTGCGCGGCGAGCCGGCCGAAGTCCGCGTGCGGGTGACCGGCCGGGCGGCGAGTGCCGCCGAGGCCGCGCGGATCGGCAACGAAGTCGAGACGCTTTATACGAACGGGCCGGCCGGCGGCGGCGGCGCGTTTAAGTCGACGCGCGAGGTGATCGCGGTGCAGTCGGTGCTGCTGCCGCGCGCGGCCGTGACGCCGTCGTTTTCATTCGTGGAGGCTTGATGCAACTGCGTGAACTCGCGCATGCGCGCACCGGCGACAAGGGCAATACGCTGAACGTGTCGGTCATCTGCCGCGATCCGCGTCACTACGAGCACCTGCGCGCGCATCTCGATGCGCGGGCGGTGAAGACGTGGCTCGCGGGCATCGTGCACGGCGACGTCGTGCGCTACGAACTGCCGGCGCTGGCCGCATTCAACTTCGTGCTGCGCGATGCGCTCGGCGGCGGCGTCACGCGCTCGCTCGCGCTCGACGCGCACGGCAAGTCGGTCAGTTCGGCGCTGCTGGCGATCGAGGTGCCGGAGCCGGCGTGATGGTGTGACGGTGTGCGCCGCTAGCGGGGCGTGCGCTCATCGTCACGTTTACGGTTACCGAATCGGCCGTTCGCGACGCCGCGCCTGCGTGCTCGACTGGTTCGCCTGTGAAGTGCAGGCGTGGCTCGGCGCGAGAGTCCGGAGACCGAGTCGTTGCATCCGCAGATTTTTTTGCATGGTCTGACCAGTCTAACCTCAAGTTGCCTCGCGGCCGGTCGTTAAACCCGTTTGCGTACTCATTGACTGTTCGATAACAACGCGCAACCGGAGATCGCCGTCACCATGCTGTCATCAATTCGCGCTCGGATCGTGGCAACCTGCGTCGCCATCGTGGTCACGGCGCTCGCCGTCACCGGCGGCCTCGTGTACCAGGTCGTCAAGCGACACAACGACGAAACCATCGACCGGAACCTGCAGTCGGTCCTGGCCGGCCACGCGCTGGCGCTCGACGAGTGGGTCGCCAGCCGCGCGCAGCAGACCCAGGCGCTCGCGGATACGCTGGCGATCGGCGAAGGCGATCCGCTGCCGGCACTGACGCTGCTCGGCAAGTCGGGCGGGTTCCAGGTGCTGACGCTCGGCCTGCCGGACCACACGGCCTTCTCGAACATCCCGCTCGCACCCGGTTACGATCCGACCGCGCGCCCGTGGTACAAGCAGGCGGTCGAGGCCGGCCGGCTCGTCGTCACCGCGCTGTATCAGGATGCGTCGACCGGCAAGCCGGCTTTTGCATTCGCGGTGCCGATCATGCGCGGCGGCGCGCTGAAGGGCGTGCTGGCGGCGAGCCTCTACATGGAACGCGCGAGCGCGATCGTCGCTTCGATGCACCCGACGCCGGCGAGTTTCGCGTTTCTCGTCGACCGCGGCGGGCGCCTCATCGCGGGCGCGAAGACCGACCTGATCATGAAACCGGCCGTGCAGCTGTCGCCGGAACTGACGCCCGAGCGCCTCGCGAGCCTGCAGAGCGCGAGCGAGCCGGTGGCGATCGCGGTGGACGGCGTGACCAAGCTGCTGCGCGCGGAACCGATCGCCGGTACCGACTGGTCGCTCGTGATGGCGCTCGACCGGTCGGACGTGACGGCCGGCATGCGGGCCGTCGCGACGACGACGCTGGTGGCCATCGTCATCGTGGCCTGTATCGCGGCCGCGCTCGTCGGCGCGCTGACGAACGCGGCATTCAAGCGCGTGCTGCTGGTGCGCGATGCGCTGACCGACGTCGCCAGCGGGAGCGGCGACCTGACGAAGCGGCTGCGGGCGGACGGCAACGACGAGGCTGCGCAGATCGCGCGCGCGTTCAACCTGTTTGCGGAAAAGATTTCGGCGATCCTGCTGCAGATCCGCGGGTTCAGCGAGTCCGTGAGCGTGGCGAGCGCGGAGATCGCGCAGGGCAACCAGGACCTGTCGGGCCGCACCGAGCACGCGGCGTCGAGCCTCCAGGAAACCGCGGCAGCGCTCGAGGAGATTGCCGGCACGGCGCGCAACTCGGCCGATGCTGCGACGCAGGTGAACCGGCTCGCGGAATCGGCGTCGGGCGTCGCGATGCGCGGCGGCGAGGTGGTGAGCCAGGTGGTCGCGACGATGGGCGAGATCACGGCGGCCTCGAACGAAATCTCGAACATCATCGGCGTGATCGACGGCATCGCGTTCCAGACCAACATCCTCGCATTGAATGCGGCCGTCGAGGCGGCGCGCGCGAACGAGCACGGGCGAGGCTTCGCGGTCGTCGCGGGCGAGGTGCGCACGCTCGCGCAACGCAGCGCGCAGGCCGCCAAGGAAATCAAGCAGCTGATCCAGGCGTCCGTCGACAAGATCGAGGGCGGGTCGGGGCTCGTGCACACGGCGGGCGCCACGATGGACGAGATCGTCGAGGGCGTGCGCGGCATCACGAACGTGATCGCGGAAATGACGGTTGCGGCGAACGAGCAGAGCACCGGCCTTGCGCAGGTGAACCAGGCGGTGTCGCAGCTCGATCACTCGACGCAGCAGAACGCGGCGCTCGTCGAGGAGTCCGCCGCAGCCGCGGCGCTGTTGCGCGAGCAGGCGGCGCAGCTTGCGCACATGGTCGGTGAATTCAAGCTGGCGCGTCCGCAAACGGCCGATACCGCGCCGGTGTGACGCGGCGCGCGCCGGGCCAGTGCGATGCGCGTTTGCGATGCCGCGCCGTGCGTGTACGCTACGGCCTCGCGGGCACCGCCCGCGCGTGCGGCAGGGGCCGCGCGCATCGACCGGATCCTGGAATGAAGAACGAGATCGTAAAGCCGGCCGGCGTGAATGGCGAAGCCATGCGCCGTGGCCGGTTCGCGGCGACGCTCGCCGCACTGTCCGCCGTCGCGGCGTTCACCGCGCTCGTCGCGGCATCGCCGGCCCATGCCGCCGAGCCGGCGCACCCCGAGCGTCAACTGCAAAAGTTCATCCACGACACATACGGCAAGTGGCGTGCCGATTGCAAGGGCTGGCAGTCGGACGCGGGTGATTTCATTTACGCATCGTGCGGAGCGCTGCGCGTCGCGACGGCCGACGGCCCGCGCACACTGCTCGCGATGTGCGGCGAAACCGAGGACGCCGTGCAGAACGGGATGCCGGGGATGGATTCCGATGCGACGCCGGGCACGATCGACCTGTACGTGCTTCGGCCTTCGCAGGACGGGACGACGCTCGAACCGGCGCTGCAGAAGACGGGCATCGCGTCCGGCGGGCGCGGCGAGCCGGGCACGGTGAGCATCCAGCGGCTCGGGCCGCACCTGTTCGGTTTCGTCCTCGGCAACAGCGACTCGCGGCAAGGCTATACGCAAAGCATGCGCTCGATCTGGCTGCCGTACGGCGACGCGCTGGTGCCGGCGGCGGCGCGCATCGACGAAGCGCTCGACAATGCGGAATCGAGCGAATGCGCGAACGATCCGGCGCGCTGCGAGGAACGCCGCTTCGCGATCGCGCCGGACACGAGCGTCAACGAGAGCGTCTATCCGCTGATCGTGACCGAGACCGGCACGCGCGGCAATCGCGCGATTCACGCGCGCCATACGGTGAAGTTCGACGCAGCGCGCGGCCGCTACATCGTGCCGAAGGCCGTGCGCGACGGGTATTGAGCGGTCCGTGCACGGAACCGCGGATTCGGGCGGCGTCGCGCCGCCCGCCCGTCACACGTACACGTAGCGCACGAGGTGAAAGAACACCGGCGCTGCGAAGCAGATCGAGTCGACGCGATCGAGCATCCCGCCGTGGCCCGCGATCATCGAGCCCCAGTCCTTGGTGCCGAGCGAGCGCTTTACGGCCGACAGCACGAGGCCGCCGACGAAGCCCGCGATCACGATCGCAAGCGAGATCCCGAACGCCGCGCCGAAGCTGAACGGCGTCACGCGATACAGCGACGCGCCGCACAGCGTGGCGAGCAGGCCGCCGCCGATGAAGCCCTCGACCGTCTTCGACGGCGACAGGCGCGGCGCGATCTTGCGTCGCCCGCACAGCTTGCCGACCACGTACTGCAGCACGTCGCTGATCTGCACGACGAACAGGAAGAAGAACAGCAGCAGCGCGTTCTGCCCCGCGTAGCGCGGAATGTCGAGGATCAGCACGGCCGGCGCATGGCTCAGCCCGTACACGCATACCATCAGCGCCCAGTTGATCTTCGCGTTGCGGCTCAGGAATTCGCGCGTGTCCTGCGTGAGCGCCGACACCAGCGACATCGCGAAGAACAGGTGCACCGGCACGAAGATCGAGTACATCCCGTACCAGTTGATCGCGAGCAGCAGGTACTGCACCGGAATCGCGACGAAGAACGCGATGAAGAGCGTCGTATGGTCGCTCGCGGTGGTCGGCGTGAGCGTGATGAATTCGCGCAGCGTCAGGTACGACAGCAGCGCGAACACCAGATACGTGACGTTGTTGCCGAGGCTGATCGCGATGACCATGATTGCGATCATCGCCCACCACGCACGGATGCGCTGGTTCAGGTTGACGACGGTCGCGCTGGCGCCGCCGCTGCGCGCGCCGAGGATCGCGCCGATCACCGTCGCGAGCAGCAGCACGCCGGTGACGCCCGCGACCAGTTCCCAGAAGAGAGTTCGCATGAAGAGGTCCGGAAAAGGGAGAGGAGGGCGCCGCGATCAGCCGGCCGGCCGCTGCGGCGGCGCGAGCGCGACGATCGCGTCGCGCATGCGGGTGAGGAAGCTCGGCTTGTCTTCGCCGGCGCCGAGTGCGTCGTTCGCACCGAAGTGCACCTTGCAGATCAGCGGCACGGGCCAGATCGCGCCCTTCGGCATGATGCGCTGCAGGTTCTCGAGATAGACCGGCACGAGCGCGACGTCCGGAAATTCCGTCGCGAGATGGAACAGGCCGCTCTTGAATGGCTGCGGCAAGACGTCGGCGCCGCGCGTGCCTTCCGGGAAGATGATGATCGAGTGGCCTTGCCGCAGCGCGTCGCGCACCGGGTCCAGCGGGTGGCCGCCCCGAGGATTGCCGCCGTTTTCGCGATGACGGTCGATCAGCACGACGTTCAACAGCTTCTGCGCGATATGGCGTTTCAGGTCGCTGCTGTCCCAGTAGTCGCGCGCGGCGACCGGCCGCACGACCGCGCGCACGTCGCGCGGCAGCGCGGCGAGGATCGCGAGCGTGTCGATGTGGCTCGTGTGGTTCGAGAAGTAGACCTTCTGCGTCGGCGACGGCGGTGCCTGATGCCAGACCGGATACGCGCCGGCGACGAGCCGGACGATCGACAGCAGGAAATCGCGCTGCCAGACGTTCAGGATGTTCATCGGCGCCGCGCCTCCAGCCTGCATGCCCGCGCGGCCGCGCAGGCGCGGCAGCCGGAAACCCGGAATGCCGGCGCGGCAGGATGCGCGCCGGACGGCCATTGTTTAAGTTTTTTCAAATTCGTGGCTGCCTGTCGCAGGGCCGCGATAATCGGACGATGCGCCGGCGGACGTCGCGTCGCGGCGCAGTCGCCGGTCGGCGGCGTGATAATCGGCTGTTGCACGAGCGCCCGTTTGCAGTTCGAATGGACCTTGCTGCGATCGGGCCAGCGGATTATCGCGAGTTTCCGTCAAAAACGCCAGATTGCCCGGTGCGGCGCCGGCGGCGTGCGGCTTGACGCGTCGGGGCCGCTCGGCGACGATTACGACCACCTGTCGAAAGCCGTCGATGCCGACGGTTGCGCCGCCCGGGGCATGGCGGCTGGAAACGTGTCCGAATGAGCAGAACCAATAAAACGATGAGCCTCTACGCACTCAAACCGAAATTCCAGAACCGTCTGCGTCCGTTCGCGGATTCGCTTGCCGAACGCGGCGTCACTGCCAACCAGGTCACGCTGTTCGCGGCCGGCGGCTCGATCGTCGTCGGCGCGCTCGCGGGGCTCGGCGTGTTCGCCCGCGTGCTGTTCCTGCTGATCCCGATCTGGCTGTTCGTGCGGATGGCGCTCAACGCGATCGACGGCATGCTCGCCCGGGAACACGGGCAGAAGAGCACGCTCGGCGCCTATCTGAACGAGCTCGGCGACGTCGTGTCCGATGTCGCGCTCGTGCTGCCGTTCCTCGCGATTCCCGCGTTCGCTCCGGCGGACGTCTGGCTGTTCGCGCTGATGGCGGTCATCGTCGAATGCGCGGGGCTGATCGGCCCGCTCGCCGGTGCGACGCGCCGCTACGACGGCCCGTTCGGCAAGAGTGACCGCGCGCTCGCGCTCGGCGCGTTCGCGCTGTGGATCGGCTTCGGCCTGCCGGTCGGCAGCGTCGCCGCGTGGCTGTGGCGCGTGCTGATCGTGCTGTCGATCGTGACCGTGGTGCGGCGCGTGCAGGCCGGCGTCGCCGAAGCCGGCGGCTGACGGCCAACGGGTGGGCCGGCGCCTGAGGGCGGCGCCGCATGATTCGAACAACGAAACGAGAGAAACGCATGAGCGCACGCATGGCCCGCGAGGCTGACTTCATCACGCACGACGGCGAAACGCTGTTCTATCGTCACTGGCCCGCGACGGGCCCGCGCTGCCGCGGCGCGATCGTGCTGCTGCATCGCGGCCACGAGCATTCGGCGCGCGTCGCGCACCTCGTCGACGAGCTCGACCTGCCGGACTTCGCGTTCTTCGCATGGGATGCGCGCGGCCACGGCCGCTCGCCCGGCGCGCGCGGCTACAGCCCGAGCGCGGCCGCGTCGGTGCGCGACCTGCAGATCTTCGTCGAGCATATCCGCGACACGCACGGCATCGCGATCGAGGACATGGCTGTGATCGGGCAGAGCGTCGGCGCGGTGCTCGCGGCCACCTGGGTACACGATTACGCGCCGCCGATCCGCTGCCTCGTGGTCGCGTCGCCGGCGTTCCACATCAAGCTCTACGTGCCGTTCGCGCGGCCGGGGCTGCGGCTGATGCACAAGCTGCGCGGGCTGTTCTACGTGAACAGCTACGTGAAACCGAAATTCCTCACGCACGACCCCGAACGGATCGCGAGCTATGCGGCCGATCCCCTGATCACGCGGCCGATCGCCGTCAACATGCTGCTCGACCTGCACGACACCGCGAAGCGGATCGTCGCCGATGCGGCCGCGATCACCGTGCCGACGCAGCTGTTGATCTCGGGCGCTGACTGGGTCGTCCATCGCGGCCCGCAGGATCGCTTCTTCGAGCGGCTCGGCGCCGTACGCAAGGAGCGCATCGTGCTGCCCGGCTTCTATCACGACACGCTCGGCGAGCGCGACCGCGCGCAGGCGCTCGCGCCGCTGCGCACGTTCGTGCTGCGCGAGTTCGATACGCCGAGCCCGCGCGTGTCGCTGGCCGACGCCGACCGGCGCGGCGCGTTCCACGACGAATACGCGGCGCTCGGCCGGCCGCCCGCGAACCCGTTCGCCCGCGCGTACTGGGCGATCACGCGGGCGGGGCTGAAGGCCGGCGGCGCGCTGTCGGACGGCATCGCGCTCGGGCTGCGGCTCGGCTTCGATTCGGGCTCGACGCTCGACTACGTGTACCGCAATAGCGCGCAGGGCCGGCTCGGCGTCGGCGCGCTGATCGACCGCACCTATCTCGATTCGCCGGGCTGGGTCGGCATCCGTCAGCGCAAGGTGCATCTGCAGGAGCTGATCGGCGCGGCGATCGGCCGGCTGCGCGGTCACGGCGAACCCGTGCGGATCGTCGACATCGCGGCCGGGCACGGACGCTATGTGCTGGACGCGATCGCGACGGCCGCCGAACGCGACGGCGCGGCGCCCGACGACATCACGCTGCGCGACTACAGCACGCCGAACGTCGAGGCCGGACGCGTGCTGATCGCGCAGCGCGGCCTCGAGCCGATCGCGCGCTTCGAGCGCGGCGACGCGTTCGACGAGGCGTCGCTCGCGACGCTCGAGCCGCGCCCGACGCTCGCGATCGTGTCGGGGCTGTATGAACTGTTCGGCGAGAACGCGCTGATCGAGCGCTCGCTGCGCGGGCTCGCGCAGGCGGTGCCGCCCGGCGGCTATCTCGTCTATACGGGGCAGCCGTGGCATCCGCAGCTCGAATTCATCGCGCGTGCGCTGAATAATCACCGCGGCGACGCGACCTGGGTGATGCGCCGCCGCTCGCAGGCCGAGATGGACGAGCTCGTCGCGCGCGCCGGTTTCCGCAAGCTCGACCAGCGCATCGACGAGATGGGCATCTTCACGGTGAGCCTCGCGCAGCGGGTCGACGCGTCGTGAGCGCGCTCGGCGGCGGCGCGGGCGGCGGTCTGGCCGAGCCGGCGGCCGGCGCGCGCGATGCGTCGTTCGCGCTGCGCGTCGGCTGGCTCGCGGCGATGGGCGCGGTGTTCTTCTCCACCTACGGCTTCGCGAACTGGCTCGCCGCGCGCCGCGCCGAGGTGCCGACCTTCGCGTTCGGCTGGGAGCACGGGATTCCGTTCGTGCCGTGGACCATCGTGCCGTACTGGTCGATCGATCTGCTGTACGCGCTGTCGTTCTTCTTCTGGACCCGCCGCGACGATCTGCTCGATCACGTGAAGCGGCTGTTGACCGTGCAGCTGATCTCGGTCGCATGCTTCATCGCATGGCCGCTGCGCTTCGGCTTCGAGCGGCCCGATGCGGGCGGCGTGGCCGGCGCGCTGTTCACGCTGCTGATGGGGTTCGACAAGCCGTTCAACCAGGCGCCGTCGCTGCACATCGGCCTGCTCGTCGTGTTGTGGGCCGTCTATGCGAAGCATCTGCGCGGCATGGCCGCGCGCATCGTGCTGCATACGTGGTTCGCGGCAATCGGCGTGTCGGTGCTGACGACCTACCAGCATCACGCGATCGATGTGCCGACCGGTGCGGCCGTCGGCTGTCTCGCGCTGTTCCTCTTTCCGTTGCGTGACGCCGCGGGGCGGTTGCCGGCTGCGGCCGCTTCCCCATCCGCCGCCGGCCGCGCGCTGGCGCGCCGTTACGCGCTCGGTGCTGCACTGGTCGCGCTCGCGGCGCTTTACTGCGTGTCGCGTGCGCCGGGCCTGGCGCTGGCGGCCGGGTGGGGTGCGCTGGCGCTCGCGTGCGTCGCGTGGATCTATTGGCGCGGGGCGCCCGGCGCGTTTCAGAAGGACGACGCGGGCCGCTTGCCGATGTTCGTCCGCTGGCTGCTCGCGCCGACGATCGCCGGGGCGTTCGTCAATTCGCGGTGGTGGACGTTCCGGCAGCCGGCGCCGGCGCGGATCGACGAGCGCGTGTCGCTCGGCCGCACGCCGACCACGCGCGAAGTGCGGCGCCACGGCTTCACGGCGCTCGTCGACCTGACGGCCGAGATGCCGCGCTGGGCTGCGGCCGACGCGTCTCTCGCGTATACGGCGGTGCCGCAACTCGACCTCGTCGCGCCCACGCCCGCGCAGCTCGCGGCGGCCGTCGCGGCGCTCGAACGCCTGCATGCCGAAGGGA
>NZ_VWWG01000158.1:0-14313 GCF_011753085.1 Burkholderia sp. Tr-862 | reverse complement strand
GGTAGGCTGTCCCATTCAGGCCTCCCGGCGCATCACGCGCACCGCGTCGCTATGCCAGTCGACGCCGACCGGCGCGCCTTCCGCGAGCGGCTCCGCGCCTTCGTTCTGGCAGCACACGAGCACTTCGCCGAGCGCGCTGTCGACGCGGTACAGCCATTGGCTGCCGAGGAAGAAGCGGCTCGTGACGGTCGCGGCGAAGCGGCCCGCGCCGGGGGCGCACAGTCGCAGCTTTTCCGGGCGGATGCAGACCGACACGGCGTCGCCGACACGGATGTCGCGCTCGCGCGCCGGCAGGTGCGCGGTGCGGCCCGTTTCGGCGAGATCGTGGCCGAGGTCGATGCGGATCGCGTCGCCGTCGTGCGCGACGATCGTGCCGGGCAGCAGGTTCGCCTTGCCGATGAACTGCGACACGAAATGGTTCTCGGGACGTTCGTACGCGCGGTACGGCGTGTCCGTCTGTGTGATGCGGCCGGCTTCCATCACGACCACGCGATCGCTGATCGACAGCGCTTCCGACTGGTCGTGCGTGACCATGATCGTCGTCGTGCCGATCTTGCGCTGGATCGCGCGCAGTTCGAACTGCATGTCCTCGCGCAGCTTCGCGTCGAGATTCGACATCGGCTCATCGAGCAGCAGCACGGGCGGCTCGATCACGACCGCGCGCGCGATCGCGACGCGCTGCCGCTGGCCGCCCGACAGTTCACGCGGGAAGCGGTGCGCGAGCGCATCGAGTCGCACGAGCGCGAGCGCCGCGCGAATGCGCTCGGCGCGCTCGGCCTTGTCGACGCCGCGCATGTCGAGGCCGAAGCCGACGTTCTCCGCGACGCTCATATGCGGAAACAGCGCATAGCTCTGGAACACGATGCCGAGTCCGCGGCGGTTCGGTTTCATGTGCGTGATGTCCTGCCCGTCGAGCGCGATGCGGCCGCGCGTGACGTCGACGAAGCCGGCGATCATCTGCAGCGTCGTGGTCTTGCCGCAGCCCGACGGCCCGAGCAGCGACACGAATTCGCCTTGTTCGACCGACAGGTTGACGTCGGCGACGGCGGTGAGATCACCGAACGATTTCGTCAGATCCGTAAGCGTGAGAAACGACATGGGGAGCTCCGGGTTCGCACACCGTGGCCGGTGCACCGATGACGCGGACTCTAGCCAGCCATATTTCGGAGCGTCAATTTGGAATTCTGCTGAACGGGAGGAATTTCGAAAAAATTCCGATGAACGGAATGGAACGTCGAATCACGTGAGAATCGTTCCGGTGAATGAAGGGCGGTCGGCCCGCGAAATGCGCGCGTCAATCCCGTGCACACCCGGATGCCCGCGCAATTCCGGCGGGACGACAATGGCGGCTACCGTATTCCGTTCACTGAAATCATCGAGGAGAGCCGGCATGCCAGAACCCCAGTCGCCCGGAATGTCGCCAGCCGCACGCGCGCCGCACCCGGACGAGGACGCCGCCGATGCGGCCGGCGCGCCGGGCACCGGCATGCTGCAGCGTGCGTTCGCGATCCTGCGCGCACTGGCCGGCATGCAGCAGGACGGCGTGCGCGTCACGCACCTTGCGAAGGCCGTCGGGCTCACGCAGGGCACCGCGCACCGGATCCTGCAATCGTTGATCGCCGAAGGGATGGTCGAGCAGGACGAACAGTCGAAGCTGTACCGGCTGAGCGTCGACTTCTTCGCGCTCGCCGCGCTAGCCGGCAATCCGAGCAGCATGCGCACGCTGTGCCGGCCCGTGCTGCTGCGGCTGTGCGCGAGTCTCGGCGAGACGATCTTCCTGCTCGTCAAGAGCGGCTTCGACGCGGTGTGTCTCGACCTGTGCGAAGGGCCGTTCCCGATCCGCTCGTTTACCGGCGACATCGGCGGGCGCATCGCGCTCGGCGTCGGGCAGGGCAGCCTCGCGATTCTCGCGTTCCTGCCGGAGGCCGAGCGCGAGGAAGTGATCCGCTTCAACGTGCCGCGCATCCGCGGCTACGGCGTGCTCGACGAGGTGTACCTGCGCACCGAGATCGAACGCGTGCGGCAGCTCGGCTACGCGGGCCGCAACAGCGGCGTGCTCGACGGGATGGCCGGCGTCGCGGTGCCGATCCTCGACCGCACGGGGTATCCGGTCGGCGCGCTGAGCGTCGGCACGCTGGCGTCGCGCCTCGGCGACGACCGGATGCCGATGGTCGTCGAACTGCTCAGGCGCCAGGCCGACGCGATCGGCCCGCGCACGAATCCGTTCGATGCCGCGTTGCGGCGGCCGATGCACGGGCTGGCCGGGAAAACCGTATAGACGCGTCGCGCGTCGCCGGTTCGTCAGCTTGGTTACGCGAGACCTTTACGTCCGATCAAAGCGCGCATTGTCGAGCGCTTTCGTTTTACTCGCGATGGCACGACGCCGGCTTCGATGCCGACGGCCGGCCCGATTACGCCAGCGCCGCTTCGCCAACACGAAACTGCGCGACGGCATCGCTGAGCCGCGTGCTCTGATCCTCGAGCGACAGCGCCGCGGCGGCGGCCTCCTCGACCAGCGCGGCGTTGCGCTGCATCGTCTGCTCCATCTGGATGACGGCGGCATTCACCTGCTCGATGCCGGCAGTCTGCTCGTCGAAAGCGATGCTGGTTTCACCCATGATCGCGTTGACGCGCTCGACCGCGGTGACGAGCTCGGTCATCGCCGACCCGGCGAGCGCGACGAGGCCGCTGCCGTCCTCCACGCGCTGCGTCGAGTTGCCGATGAGCTCGCGGATTTCCTTCGCCGCCGATGCGCAGCGCTGCGCGAGCCCGCGCACCTCGGTCGCGACGACCGCGAAGCCGCGCCCCTGCTCGCCCGCGCGCGCCGCTTCGACCGCGGCGTTCAGGGCGAGGATGTTGGTCTGGAACGCGATGCTCTCGATCACGCCGACGATGCCGGAGATCCGCGCTGAGCTGTGCGAAATCGCGGACATCGTTTCGACGACGCGCTGCATCGCGTCGCCGCCTCGCGAGGCGATGCCGGCCGCGCCTTGTGCGTAAGTGCGTGCATCGCGCGCGTTGTCCGCGTTCTGGCGCACGGTCGCGGTCAGCTGCTCCACGCTCGCCGCCGCCTGTTGCAGCGACACGGCCTGCTGCTCCGTGCGCGCGGACAGGTCGACGTTGCCGCTCGCGATCGTTCGGACATCGCCGACGATCGTCTCCGTGCTCGTGCGTACCTGGGTCACGGTTTCGACGAGACCGTCCTGCATCCGCTTCAACGCGTTCAGCAGATACGCCATTTCGTTTTTGCCGGGAATGACGACCGTGCCGGTCAGGTCGCCTTTCGAGATCCTGTCGAAGTGGTCGACGGCGAGATGGATCGGCTCGATGATCGCCTTCGCGAGCACGCGCTGCGCCAGGAAACCGACGATCAGCGCGAACAGGGCGACCGCCGCCATCGCCCACACGATCCGGTGGAAGCGCGCGCCGGCCGCGTCGTAGCGTGCCTTCTGGCGCGCGACCTGGAACGACTCGAGCGCGTCGATCGCATCCTGGTAGGCGGTGAACAGCGCCGGCTGCGCGGTGCGGTGCGTGTCGAGGAAGTCGAATGCGTTGTCTTGGTCGAGTTGCGACATCGCCTTCAGGAACACCTGGTCGAGCAGCGTGCGACGACGATTTTGCAGCGTGTCGAACAGGGTTTGCTCGTCGGCGTCGCGCGTGTGCAGGCGCGTGTAGGCGTCGAGTTCGTCGTTGCTCTGTTTCAGGAGCGTGTGGAGTTGAGCGATTTCCGCCTTCGCGGGCTGGCCGGCGCTGATGATCTGCGCGACGTCGCTCACGCGTTCGCGCAGCACGAGCATCCGCTCCGAGCTGGTTTTCAGGTGCAGCAGCGACGCGGTGTCGTCGCGGTACATCGCTTCGAGCGAGCCGTTGCCGGCATAGAGCGCGGCGATGCACGCGCCGACGACCAGGACGAGCAGCGCCGTATAGCCGGCGATGGTCGCGACGAGTCCGCCGCGGATGGTGAGTTTACGCATGACGTTCCCTTGCCGGCGGCACGAAGGGCGGCCGACGGCGGATGTGGATTCCGGATCACGAACGACGACGGGCGCCGCGTCGCGATGCGGGGCGCCGGGATTGCGAACGAGTTAACGGCGGCGATCAACGGAAGTTTTTATCCGAACGCGACGCGAACCCGACGGAATGCGACAGAAAGGGGAGCGGCATGCGTTGCCGCGGCGCGGCAGTGTACTGAATGCCGAGATGGTAGGGCCCGCGTGGGCAGCCGCATCGGCGTCGATCGCGGCTGCCGTACCCCGCGTTGCCGTCAGCCGCCGGTCTGGAACCCCAATGCCGCAGCCTTCGCGCGCAGGTCCGAGAACCGGTCGGCCGCGCGATTGGCCGCCAGTTGCGACGGATCGATGCCCGACACCGAGCTGGACGGCGAAGGCGCGGTGGCCCCTGAACACGTTCCGCCGAACGGCCCTTGCGCGACCGTGAACGCCGGCGCATCCGTACGCGCCGCGCCGGTGAGATCGAGTGCGTAGGCGAGATTGAAGGTCGCCGGATCGCTGCCGCGCACGCCGAGCGGCTTCAGGCCGAAGCGCCATTGCAGCAGCGCGTGAATCGAGCTCGGGTCGAACGGGTAGCGCGTTACCGTGCCGGCACGCACGCGCGGGCCGAGCAGCGCAAGCGGCACGCGAAAGCCGAGCTTGCCGTCGTTGCCGGCCGCGTGCTCGTTGTTGCTGATCGGCCGGATCGGCGGCACGACGTGCTCGAGAAAGCCGCCCCATTCGTCGTAGACGATGATCATCAACGTGCGGCTCCACGTCGGGCTCGTGCGCAGCGCGTCATACACCTGGTTGAGAAATGCCTGCCCGTCGCGGATGTCCGCGTGCGGGTGGTCGTCGGCGGACGTACCGGCCTGCTCGCCGGTGAAAACAGGATCGACCATGCAGAACGGCGGCAGCGTGCCCGCCGCCGCATTCGACAGGAACTCCGAAAACGGACGCGAGATGCCGAGATAGCGCGTGCCGTAAAGCGCGGTGAACGGCACGTCGTGGTAGTAGTAGTTGCAACCGACGTTGGCGTCGCTCAGGTTGTCCCAGATCGTGCGCAGCGACGAGTTGTCGACGCTGTCGGTGAGGCGGTCGGTGGCACCGCTATGCAGATAGAGGCGATTCGGGATCGTGTCGGTCAGGACGCCGGTGAAGTAGAAGTCGCCGATGGTGTAATTGCTCGCCACCGCGTTGAAGAACGGCAGGTCTGCCGCCGTGTAAAAGCCGATCGGCAGCAGGTCGCCCTGGGTCAGGCTCGTGCCTGGCGTGAGGAGAAAGCCGTTCATCGCCCCCGAGGCCAGCTGCGTGCGTCCGCCCTCGTAGCTGTGGTTCGGGTCGTGGTACGCGCACGCCTGATAGCCGTATGCGGGATTGGCCGAGAGTAGAAACGGTGCGTTGGTGCCGCCGAACGCGTCCTTGTATTGCCGGTTCGCGGGCAGGCCCTCGGCGCCGGGCACCCAGCCCAGGTAGTGATCGAACGAGCGATTTTCCATCGTGACCAGCACGATGTGATCGATGCCTGAACTCGCCGGGTCGGGCAACTTCGGCCGCGGCAGGCTGTAGCGATCGCGAGCATTCGGCGATGGCGTGTCGCCGATCGACGGCGCGGGCGCGTTGCCGTCCGGTGAATTGATGTCTCCATCTCCGCCGCCGCCGCAACCCGGCAATGCGACACTGCCGGCCACTGCGGCAACACCGGCCAGAAAACGGCGGCGGTTGTAGCGGCGATATGCATTCGACTCGTCCATGACAACGTCTCCTTCGTTATTGGATGCGGCGCTGGCCAGCCGATCACGCATCGCCGCCGCGAAGCGACGCGCACTCGCCATGCGGAAAATGCGAGCGGGCGGAAGGCGCAACCTTCATGCCTGCGGGGAGCGTTCGATGCTGGCTGCCGCGGATGCTGTTGCGCATTCGGCGGGCGCTCGGCCGTCGCACCGGCCGGCTTGCATGTGCGGGTCGCTACTGCGTGTTCGGCGCAGTGCACCATTCGTCGTTTCGTGCACAACGAGGTCGTAGTCGGACGATTGAACGGCGCCAATGCACAGGTCGTTGGTCAAAAGGAATCGACGATCGAGGCGTGGCGAGAAGCTGTGCCGGCAGCTTCGTGGCGCCATGTCGTTTGCGAACGCGCAGTTGACAGTCACTGCCGGATTGCGGAGAGTTTCAACATTGTTGCTCGGGCGCAAGCACGGTGTTCGGTTCCGTGCGTGTGCAACGAGCAAGGCGACGGTGCTCGCACGACTGCCGCGCCGACCCGAAATCGCTGCACTGTCGATGCCGATGGTTGAGCGTCGGCGGACATGCTAGGATTTCCGACAAACAACTTCGGAGACTGCCATGCCGTTCATCTGCGAGAACGTTGAATGCCGTGCCGTGCTGGCTCGAGGGCAAGTCAGGTCCCATGAGGAGGACGCGGGCTGGTGCTTCTACTGCCCGGACTGCAAGGCCAGGAACGAGTTGAAGAATATCGGCGCGGCCGACGGCCCTGTCGAACTGGTTCAGCCGGAGCGGTCCGGTCTTCCACACAAGGTCGTCGCGACGGCTCGGCCACTTGAAGACGGCAGATATGCGGCGCAGTTGCGCGTTCAGCGCGCGCTCGCGGTGAAAGGAACATACGCGGCCGAAGAGCAGTGGGAGGAACTCGGTGTCTTCCCCGACCCGCAAGAGGCCGTCGCACATGCGAGGTCCTTCGCAACGGGGCTGCTTGAACCCACGACGTAATCGCCGATACCGTCAATTGTGTAGCGGTGCTGAGGGTAGTGCGACTGCACTCGCTCGGTGACGCTATCCGGGCGGAATGAATACGCGTCCTCGGAACGCCGCACTGTCGTGCGGCTCGAGGCGTCATGACGATTGCCTGAAACGAAGAAGGGGCGTCGTGCACTCGAGCACGACGCCCCTTTGCATTTCCCGCTCACGTTCGACAGTTATGGATATCGAACGAAGCCAGTGAGTCAGCGCACGGCGCCGGTGATGCGCGCCATGCTGCGCCGGTAGCCGGCCGGCGAGAACGTGGCGTTCAACGCGGCCGTCGACGCGATCACGCCGATGTGCAGCCACCACGCGATCGCGAAGCCGCCGCCCGCGTCGCGCAGCCAGCCGATCAACCACGGGCTCGCGGCGACGATCAGGAAGCCGACGCCTTGCACGAACGCGGCGAGCGCGCCCGCGAGCCGCGCGTCGGGCAGATGGTCGAGCGTGACGATCAGGCTCATCGAGAAGAAGCCGCCGAGCCCGAGGCCGACGCTCGTGACCCACAGCCACGGCGCGAACGCGGGCATCGTCGCGAAGCCGACGAAGCCGGCCGCCTGCAACGCGAGCGTGAGCCACAGCACCGCGCGGCGATCGTGCGAACGTTTCGCGAGCAGCGGCATCGCGAGCGCGCCGATTGCCTGGAACAGCGCCATCCACGCGAGCAGGTTGCCGCTCGCCTGCGGACTCATGCCGACGCTGCGATAGAACGCGGGCAGCCACGCGACAAGGCTCGCATAGCCGCTGTTGCTGAGGCCGAAGAACAGCGCGAGCTGCCAGGCACGCGGAATCCGTGCGAACGCGGTGACGGGCGCCGATGCCGTCGTGGCGTGCACCGCGTCGCGCGGCGCCTTCGAGCGCCACAGCGCGAGCGTGACGAGCGCGGGCACGGCCCACACGGCGAGCGACAGATGCCAGCCGCCGTGCGCGGCGAGCCATGGGCTCGCGATCGCGCCGAACGCACCGCCGCCGACCAGCGCGGCCGAATAGAGCCCCATCGAGAGCGGCAGCCGGTCGACGAACCAGCGCTTGGCGAGGCCGGGGGCGAGCGACTGGATCACCGCGACGCCCGCGCCCGCGACGATCGCGGTGACGACCAGCCCGGTGCTGCCGCCGGTCCACAGGCGCGCGGTGCAACCCGCGGCGATCAGCGCCAGCGCGACGGTCAGCGCACGGTGTTCGCCGACGCGACGCGCGAGCCCAACACCGATGCCGGCGACGACGCCCATCAGCACGAACGGCAGCGTGGTCAGCAGCGCGGCCGCGCGGAAGCCGAGGCCGGTGTCGGCGCGCACGAGGTCGAGCACGGGGCCGAACGCGGTCAGGAACGGACGCAGGTTGAGGCCGGCCAGTACCAGCAGTGCGAGCGCGCCATGGGACACGGAAGCCGCGTGCGGGCGGGGAACGGCTTGCGCGGTGCCGGGGTCGGTCATCGAGATGCTCCAGAAGGGGCCGGTGGCCCTGTGATGCGATGCCGAAAGGGTAAAGGCGCGCTTGGTCCGCGGAAAATTAAATATTCGACTGGATGTCAGTGCGGATCGTGATGGCACGGCGCGGCATGTCGGGGCCGGATGGGCGGAGCCGGCCGGGCGGCGGCCGTTGCAGCGGCGGCGCGGCGGGTTCGGTGTGATGCAGGGCGCACCTTCGACGCGCCGCTACGCGGCCGGTGCGTGCTGGTCGCGGGCCTGTTCACGGGCGGCGACGAGCGTCCGGATCCGCGCGCGATCGGCCGGCGTCGCGGGCGTGAAGACCACGAGGCTCAGATCCGGGCGGCCGGTCACCGAGAACGCCGAGTATTCGAGTGCGATCCGGCCGGCCTGGGGATGACGAATCTCCTTCGTCCCTTCGTCATGCGAATGGATGTCGTGGCTGCGCCACATCGCATCGAACTCCGCGCTCGCCGCGCGCATCTCGTCGACGAATGCCTGCACGGCCCGCGTCGCGCCGCCGCGCGCGATGTCGGCGCGAAACGCGCCCACTGCGAATCGCGCGACGCGTTCCCAGTTCGGCTGCGCGTCACGCACCGCGGCATCGATGAAGATCAGCCGCAGGATGTTGCGCGCGCGCGGCGGCAGCGTTGCGTAGTCGGTCAGCGTCGCGGCGGCCGCGTCGTTCCACGCGACGACGTCCCACGTCGCCGTGCGCACGATCGCGGGGCTGGCGTCGAGCGAATCGAGCACGTGCTGCAGGCGCGGCGTCACGTCGCGGCTCGCGTGATAGCGTACCTCGGGCGGATGACCGAGGCCGATCAGGAACAGGTGCTCGCGTTCGGCGTCGTTCAGCAGCAGCGCGCGGGCGAGCCGGTCGAGCACGTCGGCCGACGGTGCGCCGCCGCGCCCTTGTTCGAGCCACGTGTACCAGGCGGCGCTCACGTGCGCGCGCTGTGCGACTTCCTCGCGGCGCAAGCCCGGCGTGCGGCGGCGCGCGACGGGCAGCCCGAGCGCGGCCGGATCGAGTTTCTCGCGGCGGTCCCGAAGGTACGCGCCGAGCAGGTTGTCGGATGCGTCAGCCATAGCCTGTTAGTTCGTTTACCGGTAAACCGTCACGTCTTCACCGTGCGCGACGCTCGACAGATAGTAAGCCTCTCATTCATCCGGAGGTGTTGAACATGCGTGTCTTTGTTACGGGAGCGTCGGGTTTCGTTGGCTCCGCGGTCGTCGCCGAACTCGTCGCCGCCGGGCATTCCGTGCTCGGCCTCGCGCGTTCCGACGCGGCCGCTGCATCGGTCGCCGCCGCGGGCGCGGACGTGCATCGCGGGTCGCTGGAGGATGCCGACAGCCTTACGCGCGGCGCGCAGGGCGTCGATGCGGTGATCCACACGGGATTCAATCACGACTTCTCGCGCTTCGCGGAAAACTGCGAACTCGACCGCCGCGCGATCGAAACGATCGGCGCGGCGCTCGCGGGCTCGACGCGGCCGCTGGTCGTCACGTCGGGCCTCGCGCTCGTCGCGCCGGGCCGCGCGGCGACCGAGGACGATGCGCACGTGCCGGTATCGGCGGGCTATCCGCGAGCATCCGAAGCAACCGCGGCCGCGCTGGCCGCGCGCGGCGTATGCACGTCGGTCGTGCGCCTGCCGCCGTCCGTGCACGGCGACGGCGATCACGGCTTCGTGCCGCGCCTGATCGCATTCGCGCGGGAGAAGGGTGCATCGGCGTATCTCGGCGACGGCGGCAACCGCTGGCCGGCCGTGCACCGGCTCGACGCGGCGCGCGTGTACCGGCTCGCGATCGAACGCGGCGCGCCCGGCGCGCGCTATCACGCGGTCGACGATACGGGCGTGCCGTTCCGCGAAATCGCGGAAGTGATCGGCCGCCGGCTGAACGTGCCGGTCGTGTCGAAATCGGCCGCGCAAGCCGGCGAGCACTTCGGCTGGTTCGCGATGTTCGCGGGAATGGATGCGCCCGCAACGAGCGAGCGCACGCGCGCATGGCTCGACTGGGCGCCGACGCAGGCCGGGTTGCTGGCCGACATCGACCGGCCGCGGTATTTCGAAACCTGACGCGCGCCCGCCGCCCTTCATTCGACCGGATGCAGATCCTGCAGCAGCGTCGGCACGAGCTCCGACACGGTCGGGTGGATGTGCATCGCGCGGCTGATCGTCGTGTACGGCGCGCCGGCGGCCATCACGTCGAGCAGCGCGTGCACGACCTCGTCGCCCGTCACGCCGAGGATCGACGCGCCGAGAATCGCCTGGCTGTCCGCGTCGACGATCACCTTCATGAAACCCTGGCTCTCGCCTTTTTCGACCGCGCGGCCGACGCGCGTCATCGGCCGCGTGCCGACCAGCAGCCGACGGCCGGTCTGCTTCGCTTCCGCGAGCGTCATGCCGACGCGGCCGAGCGGCGGATCGACGTACATCGCGTAGGCGGTGATCCGGTCGGACACCTTGCGCGGATCGCCGTCGAGCAGGTTCGCCGCGACGATCTCGTAGTCGTTATACGCGGTGTGCGTGAACGCGCCGCGCCCGTTGCAGTCGCCGAGCGCCCAGATGCCGGGCACGTTGGTGCGCAGCTGATCGTCGACCGTGATGTAGCCGCGCGAGTCGGTCGCGACACCGGCCTGTTCGAGCCCGAGATCGCCGGTGTTCGGCACGCGGCCGACCGCGAGCAGCAGGTGCGAGCCCGCGACCTCGCGGCCGCCGCCCGCGCAGTCGAGGCCGACCACGATGCCGTCGCCGTCGCGCCGCGCATTCAGGCAGTTCGCGTCGAGCTGCACGTCGATGCCTTCGTTCTCGAGAATCTCGCATACGGCCTGCGACACGTCCTCGTCCTCGCGATGGATCAGGCGCGAGCCCTTCTCGACGATCGTGACCTTCGAGCCGAAACGGCGGTACATCTGGCCGAATTCGAGCCCGACGTAGCTGCCGCCGATGATCACGAGATGCTCGGGCAGGAAGTCGACGTCCATCATCGTCGAGTTGGTCAGGTACGGCACCGAGTCGAGGCCCGGCATCTGCGGGATCTGCGCGCGCCCGCCGACGTTGATGAAGATGCGCTCGGCCTCGAGCAACTCGTCGCCCACGCGCACCGCATCGGGGCGCTCGAAGCGGGCATGGCCCTGAAACACGGTCGTGTTGTCGAGCCCGCGCACCCATTGCTCGACGCCGTGGTTCGAGCGGCCGGAGATCCGGTCCTTGCGCGCCTTCACGGCCTTCATGTCGACGCTGACGGGGCCGACCGACACGCCGTATTCGGCCGCGCGCCGCGCGAGCTGCGCGGCGTACGCGCTGGCGATTAGCGTCTTGGTCGGAATGCAGCCGGTGTTCACGCAGGTGCCGCCGAAGCGGCCGCGCTCGACGATCGCGACTTTCATGCCGGCGCCGGCGAGTCGCGCCGCGAGCGGCGGCCCGGCTTGCCCGGTGCCGATGACGATCGCGTCGAAGTGTTGCGTCATGACGTCCTCCTGCGCTGGTTCAACGTGGGAAGGCAGGCGCGCAAGCCGCATGCCGCGCCGGCGCGTGCCCGAACGGCGACGCGCGCCTATGGTAGACCGGTTGGCGCGGGCAGGCGAGTCGTACGGATGCGGCTTGCCGCGCCGTGATGTGTCCCTGCATCGACACCGCGCATTCGCGCGGCCGATCCTGTGCGCTCGTCAATGGTGCTCGCGGAAGATCGCATCGACGACGGCGGCATCGTCGGGCCAGCGGGCGGCGCGGATCTCGATCATGGCGGGTGGCGCGGGACGGCGGGACCGGCATCCCGCATGGCGGCGCGCCGGTCCTTTCGGCGGCTCGCGAAGCGTGCCAGAATCAGCGACTTCACCGTCGGCAATCGACACGATACGACACGCAGGCGCCGGCGCTTCGGCGTCGCTGATCAAGGAGACTTCGATGACTGCATCGGCTGCCGTACTCGCCATTCTGGCCGCGCTGTGGCTCGGCGCGATGATTCCGGGCCCGAGTTTCGTACTGGTCGCCCGCAATTCGATCGGGCTGTCGCGCCGCGACGGGCTCGCCACCGCGCTCGGCATGGGCGTCGGCGGGATCGCGTTCGGCGGCGTCGCGCTGGCCGGGCTCTACACGCTGCTGCAGACGGTCGAATGGCTGTATGTGGGGCTCAAGGTGGCGGGCGGCGCGTACCTGATCTACATGGCGTCGAAGATCTGGCGCGGCGCCGAGCGGCCGATCGCGATGGACGACCCGCAGGCCGTCCTCGCCGGCAGCGCGCGCAAGTCGTTCTGGATCGGCCTCACGACCCAGCTGAGCAACCCGAAGACGGCGATCTGGTATGGCAGCATCTTCGCGGCGCTGTTGCCGCAGCATCCGCCGCTGTGGTGCTATCTGGCACTGCCGCCGCTCGTGTTCGGCGTCGAGTGCGGCTGGTACACGATCGTCGCGCTGTGCTTCTCGACCCGCCGGCCGCGCGAGCTTTACCTGCGCGCGAAGAAGTGGGTCGACCGCGTCGCGGCCGGCGCGATCACGCTGCTGGGGCTGCGGCTGATCCTGAACGCGCCGAAGGCCGGGATCTGACGACGAGCGGTGCTGCCGGGGCGCACCGCCGTTTCATTCCTGACGGGCATGCCGCCATGGCCGGTCATGCCGGCGGGCGATGGGCCAGCCCGCTTCGTCCGACGCGCGCAAGCGCGCGTCACGCCGCCGGAAACCGCTCGATCAGCGCCGCGAACCGCGCTTCATCCGGAAACGCCGTCACTTCATACCGCACCGGCCGGTGCGCGGTGGCCGTCATCAGGTCGCCGCATGCGTCCCGCAGCGCGGCCATCGGCACGTGCGCCGACTGCCGCGTCGCTTCCCGGTACAGCACGACGATGTCCGTCTCGGGCAGCAGCGTCGGCACGCCGTCGCTCCACACGCCAACGCTGAACAGCTCGCCGTTCTGCCGCCGGTACACGGTGTAGGTCGCCACGAAGATGTCGGTGCCGTCCCGCTGGTGCAGGTCGTTGAGCAGTGTCCGCTGATCCTGGTAGTCGCCGGCGAGTTCGTCCACGCGCAGCGCATGCAGCTTCGCCTCCAGTCCTTTCGGAACGAAATTCCGCCACGCGGCGCCGTCCCAGCGCAGCATCAGCGACGGCAGCGGGCGCGGCTGCGCGCGCACCTGTTCGGCGAGTTCGACCATCGTCGCGAGCCCGGCCGCATTGCGGTCGCCGGTGAGCAGCAGCACCGTCCGGTTCGGCGCCATCACCACCGGTGCGCCGGAGATCGGCTGGCGGTGCAGCAGGTCGGTCAGCAGCAGCCGCGCCGCGTCGTAGTAGTCGCCGAACTGCGACAGGAACACGCCGTCGCGCAACGCGGCCCACGGCGCCGACGACATGCCGCGCAGGTTGTCGATCGCGACGTTGCATGCGTCGTCGAAGGTGACGCCCCATTCGGCGAGCCGCGCGGTCGTCAGCCGCGCGACACTGAATTCGCCGTCGTACGCGATGCCGATCTCGAGGTTCTCGCACAGCGGCCGGAACGCGACCTCCGACGCGCCGGGCTGGCCGGCGAGTTGCAGCGCGACCGCGCCGCGCTCGGTCGCGCTGCGGATCACGGGGCGCAGCCGCGCGCGGACGTCCGCGAAGTTCGACGGAATCTCGTGCTGCAACATCGCGTTCGCCTGGCGCTTCAGCGTCGCTTCGCGCTCGGCCGGCTTCGCGCCCGCGTAATCGCGGAACAGGTTGTGCAGGTTGATGATGTTCGACGGGACATCCGCTTGCACGAGACGGCCCTTGTCGTCCTCGTGAAGCCACTCGCGCGTGTCGCCGGTCGCCCGCAGCGCGGCGATCAGGCGTTCGGCGAAGTCCTGCCGGGTCGGCGGTTTGCTGAAACGCTCGCGCAGGCGCGCGACGAAGTCTGAAAGCATCGTGAGCGGTCGGGCGGGCCCGTCTGTTATCGGTTCTGTTGTCATGGGCGGCGGCACCCGTCTCGCCGGGGGCGCCGACTGTGGCCCGCGGATATCGGCCGGATATCCGTCACGCGTCCGGCGGCCCGCGCGCCGGGTGCATGGGGGCGCGGGCCCGCATCGGGCGCGATCGCGTGGCGGGTGTCGCGATGGTACCGCACCCCGTGGCGAAATCGTACACAGGCGAACATCATCGGCCGGCGCGGGCCGGCGCCCGCCGGGCA